>PLSG01000542.1 GCA_003164155.1 Parachlamydiaceae bacterium
AGAGATGTGTTTTCTTCCATTTCCTAATGTAATTGGGATGTTCTGCTTGCATAGCCCAACTAATATCTGAAAGGACAATTTTTGGCGAAGAAATTAAGCCCATAGTCTTATACCAAAAATCACCCGCTCTCTGATATATCTACCGCACTGCCTATTTCTAGAATTTCAAGTCCCTTCAACGCCGGTACTGTTGATATTTAACCATGGGCTATCTAAAAGTTGATTTAAAACCCCATACCATGGCCTCTGACAATCTAATACCGCGGGTTGAGTAGAAGAGCTAATGAACATCTTATTCACAAAACTGCCCTTACTTCGAGCTAAATTGGCCTCTCGTGCACTTTCATATGGAAAAAAAACGGCATATTCTTTAACTAAAAGGCATAAATTCTGAGGCTTTAGATAAGTTTTAAATAAGATATCTGCGGCTTGTTCAGCGACTAAAGAAGCAGCAATCTCAATCTTTCTAAAGTCGGACGAAGCGTCTAGACAAGCCACAAGCGTAAGATAACTGATGGGCTGCTTAATCGAATATTCTGAATTATGAGAAGATTTTGCATTATATGCTAATATAGAACTTGTACAAATACAACCTTCGAAAAGACTAATTAATAAACTATTTGCATTGCGAGGACGAACCATTAAACTCCCTAAAGTAGATTCAATGGGAGGATTTAACCCAAATAGAGGCTTATCATACATAGATCTTGCCGTTATGCGAGGGTCCACTCCCAAAGCAGCTAAAATAGCCGCGGCTGGATAAGACTGAAGTATGCTGCCCCATCGTTCAGCAGTATTGACATTTACAGCTTTATACTGAGTCCAGGGATTCATCTGCATAGATTTTTTTTTGCTCTCTAATTTGATTTGTAATTCCGCAATAGCTTTGTTGCTGTGCCGTTTATCCCATTCTTTTTTTATTTTCTGAAGAAAACCAGAAGATGGAGTGCTTTGTGTGCTAGTCATATCTTTAATTGACATATCTAAGTGCTCTATATCCTCTGCTATCTGCTGATAAGCATTCAAATCTACAGGCGAAATGGGCCTTTTTATAGCAGCAAGCGCAGCCTCAAAGCATGGATCATTGCGCACGAGTTTTTGAAAGGGATTATCTAAAAGTATTTCGGCATGATTTTGATATTGACTATCTTGTGAAGATGAAGAAAATGCTACCATGTACTGTCCTTAGTTTAATTAAAATAAACAAATTTAAAACACAGCTAACATTAAATCTATGCCACACACAACCATAGATAATTATGGTAAAACAAATTAAAGATCAATCCCCTTCATTTTATCACAAAAAGGTGAATTTCTACAACAGATAAAATGAAAGCGCATTTATTAAAAAACAATGAACTGAAATGAACCGTTCACTTCAAGTGAGATTTATGGCAATTTCATACTCTCTTTATATCCAAAATCACCCGCTCTAGTATAAACACATTCTGGTCAATGTAGGTAAAAGCATGAAGAGCGGCAGGAGTGCTCTCGGAAGCAGCTGAAAAAAATTTAATCCTTGTACATTTCGTACAATGGGCTCATTGAAGGAATGCGCGTCAAATCTTAAAAAAACCTGATAACCCGTCGATTCCTGCTTGTGCCTGCAGCGGGGCGCTAAACTGTTACACAAATTTCATTACCCAAAAAGTGACGAATGCTTTATAATCGGCTATAATTTTAATAAGCTCAGTTCGAAAAGCACCTCCAATTTTTTAATTTAAGCCACAAACCACTCCAAGATAAATACGAACTATCAAGATCCCGGGATGAAAATCATGAAATCAATGCCACACATCGAACAGTCCCCTTCTGCGATGACCGAAAGATTAAAACATGAAGCAAGTCATGCCCTCCTTTCAGAAGATCCAATTAAAGATGTGCGCGTAAAAGCGTGGCTAAAATCCCTGAATAAAGAGGATCCAAAGAGTGCTAAGGCTGCCCCCATAGAGCGAAGCCTGATTTATACTTTGAGGCTCTTTACGGATATGAAAAGCGCTTACATCGGGATGTTTTCCTACAAAAAAGGTAGCAATTCTGTAAAATCGGCGCTAAGCGATATGACCTTTTCGAAGTTTTACCAGGCATCGAATGCAAAGTTGAGGAAAAATCTTTCTGAAGCTGACTGGGAGGCCATCAGCGCTTTGGGTAAATTAGGAGTTTCCAAGGCTTATGAACGGATAGACTTATCTTCTCCCCAATCAGGCGAACTAATCGAAAAGCTAATCAAGACAGGCAAATGCTTTCTAAAAACTACTACCGAATATAACCCCGTGTATTTACACGACAGCGAAGAATTGGCTATGCGTTGGGGAGAACCTATGACCGCCCAGTTTAAGTGGGAAGATGTGCCGGGCAAAGACGCACAAAAGCTCAATTTGGCTATCAACCACACCGATAAGCTGCAAATCTTATATTTTGATCCTCTGCATTATTTAGATGCCGAGAAAAACACCATAGGCCTTTTGAAATTTGACGGAAATCCCCAGATAACCAAGCAGTTGTTAAAAGCCCCCCCGATCAAAAATAGCGAAGTGCAAAATGTTCATGCCATCCTCGCCAAAAAGCTACCCTCTCTGTCAAACACCCTACCTCGCCAAAAAGAAGTTGTGCGCATCAAGGAATTCCCTAAACCTGTGCTCAGACTGCACGCCTTCCATCTAACTACGCCCGGTAGAAGGTATTGGCAGCCAGCCCAAGACGCGGAATTTCTCGGAGCCGACCTCTTTTTTGAATATGGCAACTATCTAGTGGAGATGGGCAATCCCAACCTTATAGATAAAAGTGGCATTCAACGCTTGCCGTCAACAGGAGATAAAATCATAGAATTAGAACGGCAAATTGATCATGAACGGTTCTATATGTTAGAGCTGTTGCAAATGAACTGGAAGATGCCCAGTTTCAACAAGTCTCACAAAATGTGCGATTTATTCTACGGCGAACCTTCCTCCGACAATCTCCTAGAACAAGCCCTAAGTATCTTATCTGATCAAGTCCCCCATTTGAAGGCTAAAGGCTGGAAAATAGAACTCGACGCCACCTTTCCCGTGGCAGGCTTGCACGACTGCGATGAATGGATCGTAGAGACGGCCTCTGACGAAGCCGGCAGCCATGACTGGTTTGATGTCAAATTGGGCGTGATGGTCGATGGCGAGCGCTTAAATATT
>PLSG01000463.1:0-120 GCA_003164155.1 Parachlamydiaceae bacterium
CCACCCCTCCGGGGTTCAGGAAAAGGCAAAATATAATTTTAATTAAATGGCATTGGCGCTCCCCCCTTCGAGGCAGTTGCATAAGTCCAAAAGCAGACTTTTGCAACTGCCTCATTCGGG
>PLSG01000463.1:162-4592 GCA_003164155.1 Parachlamydiaceae bacterium
TTTATAATTACGCAACTAAGGATTTAAAAATGGCATCCTCCACGATTAATAATTTTGATATTCCACAGAAGATCAAAGCCGACGCAGAAGTAGTTTCTTGGAAAATGTCGCCCACGAAAGTAGAAGCTACCTATCAAGAGCGGACCTATTATTATCATTGGGATCCTGAGCGCCATACATGGATGTCAAAATCCTTAACCTCCATTTCGCCCTTAGTCATCCAGGCCTTAATTTTTCTCAAGAATTCTAGGACTAATATTTTAAATGAGGTTTCGCGTTCTAGATGTTTAGCAGAAGGCAAAGCCATCTTTTCTCAAGGGGTATGGACACTTGGCCTTTCATCTGCACTGCAAGGAACTCGTCTTTCGGCCTTATGGGANNGGAGAACGCCCCTACGATGGTTACCCTTACTCAGCTTTGTACACCTATGATTTTGCCATCCCCTGCTTTATCTGATCTCTCGATAGAAGAAGACCGTTTGCATTTGTCTCGTTTGCCATTTCCTTACAACAGAAACTTTACAATCTCTCCCGCCTTGCTTGCACATGTGCTAGGAAACTCGTTTGTCCCAAATCGATTTGTTGGCAAAGAAGCGTTAGAGGGGATATCGCCCCTAGAAATTTTGACGGCCTTTAGGCATTATTTCACACATAAAAAAAGCTTATCCAGCTTGCCTTCTAAATTACTTAAGCTAGAAGCTGATGTAAATCAATGCTTAATCTTCAAAAAAACATTTGAAGAGTTTGAAGAGAGCTATTTGGCCGCGGCATCTTCTAAAGATAAAACGGCGGTGAAAAAAGCTTTTGCCGCGCACGCCATAGAGGTGCTTAGCGATGACAAAATTTCGTCCTATTTGCTGCCTTTTGGATGGAAAGCCAGACCTAGTGGACATCAAGTTTATTTATACTTGGCAAAAAATCTCCCTAAGAAAACATTTTCCCTCAAGCTTTTTAATATGGGGGCGGGGGTACAGTTCCACTCTTCCGTAGATGTCTCGGAACTTGTTGATGGGAAGCTATTTGAAAAAAAGAAACACCTTCCCTATATGCAGCACGATGATATTCCCGAAGCACAAATGTTAAACTCCGTTGTCTGGCAAGCCTATTTTGAAATAGAAACGGGAGAAAAAACGTTTTATAATACCTTCTCCTATGATGAAGAATCTATCTATTTTAGCTTTTTTAGAGCCATTGCACCTGAATTTGGTCAAAACAAGAAGTATATAGCCTCCGCGGAAATTCCCCTATGTATGACCCCTCAAAATTCGGGCATTTGTAGTTATAAAAGCCTGGTAGCCTTTTTTAAAAGCTATCTCGGGGAAAAGGAGTGGCGGATAGTCAAATTCGAATTTCAAACCTACCTGCTTTCAAATTTGGGACATCAGCTGCAGCAAGAGCGTGAGCCGAAAGAAAAATCCGAGGAAGAGACACATGTTCCGCGCTGGCAAGATAACCAGCCAGATCTTATCACCTTGGCGGACAAAATAGCTTTAATCAAAAAAGCCATTACTAAATATTCTAGTGGCGTATTTAAAAGCGTAGCCGCCAGAGTGCTTTCAGAAACGCGCGGCTTACAAGCTATCCAATTAAGGAATGCGCTGCAGCTTGAGCTTGATCGCCTATCGGCCCTCTATTGGACTTTGACTGAAAAAGAAAGCACCATTTCCTGTAGTTTCCTAGAAAAAGCCCCTTTGTCTATCCAATTTGAAACTCACCCTATTGAAAGCGAAAAAAAAATTGAAAGAGCCCAGGGCCTTTTAAAATTGGAATCTTTGAAAAGCTCAAAATCGTGCTACAGCTTGACTTTGAGCCACGATTTCCTATCTTCTCCCACTTTAATGCAAGAAAGCCTCCAGAAAATACACAAAGAGCTTTCTAGCTTGAATTTATACGATCATAGGAAGGCAATTTTTGATGGAGTGGAAAAAGTTTTTTCTGGTTTACCTCCCCCTAATAATGATTCAGAGTCCTTTTGGATGCAAATCCCCATGGAACGACTTAAAGCAATTATGACCACGCTAACAGCCTTAAGTGAATTTTATTGGAAAGCTAGTTTTGATGAATCCCCTCTTATGTCCCACCCGGCAAGAATCTTCTATCAACAGAAGATTTATGCCATAATGCATCAGCTTTTTCATCGATTTAGGCACAAAGGCGATTTTGATGAGCTGATTTGCAACGTTACCCCCCCTTTTCTTACGCATAATTTAGAAGATTTATCTGCAGTAAGTGGCGATTTTTTTATAACGCACCCTCAATTAAATGCAGATGTAGAACAAACCATCCTAAATTTACGGGCTCATCAGTCAACCTCTCCATTTTTTAATTACGACATCAGTTCGGAAAATACTATGGATAGTCCCCTAATAGGAGCCATTTCAGAAGAAAGCATAAAATCCAAAGAATACAATGAAATCACTGCCATCAATAAATATTTAAAGAGAAAGCCACGAGTTGTAGCAAAAATTAAAAAATCCGTGGAAGCTGAAAATGAAAATCAAAAGTTAGAGGAGCTCAGTTATATTCTCGTAGCGCATGCCACCACAGACCTAGAAGGCGAATTTTTGCCATATGAGTACTGTGCTTTCAAAAAACACTATTTTTTGCTGATGGCCATGGCGGTATATACTACCCCAGCATATTTGACGAAAAACAGTCTGAGGAAACTAGATATTAGCATTCAGGGCATGGAAAATTTACAGCCCAGGCCTAGCTTTCAAATTATCGGAATGGACCTTTGCCTTAAGCANNCGGGGGAATTGGTTACTTGAGCATCGCTATCTCAATAGCTTTAAAAGCAAACTCGATGATGAAGAAGCGCCTGTAAGATGGACCAATCCTCATCTGGAATACGCTTTCAAAGCTTTTTTTCACTGTACAGATTCTTCCCATCATAAAATAACCAAATCCAAACTTCAAAATTTCTTTCTTTCGAATGAACATATATCTAGTTACGACAACCTCTCTTTAGCGGATGAGGCACGTAAGCTAGCCATGATCGGCTGCAAAGATGATCAAGCATTTCAAGTCATAAAAACGATTACTTTTTTTGAAGCCAATCTAGATCTGCTGTTGGATATTGAATATCAACACGTATGCATGAGTCTTCTTTTTGAAATGGGGATACTCAGTCGACAGCTTAAAAATGCTCCCCATACCGCCCGTATGTGCATCGATTTTAGTACCAAAAGCTTCGCTTATTTTTCTGGTCAAAAAGATATCTCAGCTACCCTTTTCATGTTTCGCGTGGGAAGAACGTTCGATGCATACATCCGACAAGCCATTGATGTCGGCGTTCCCATCGATAGGCATACTGTGGCTTTTACCGATCCTTGCCAAACGTTGCACAGATTGGCCGGGTTGGATAATCTATTAGCGACGGAAAAATGTTTAATTTTGACCGAATTGCTCATACTTTATGCCGACTATTCTGAAATATCAGATGAAATAGCTTTTCAGATTATTCGCGCTGCTATTTTAGCGCATGAGTTCCATGCAGAAGCCATAGAAATGCTCCCCTATTTATCGTATAAAGCTGCCGCAGCTCTGCGAAAGGCCGCAGCTTTTGTATATAACGCATCTCAGACAGATAAATCAGGCTTTATGAAGTCTTTTGGAGAATCACTAGATAAAATTGTAAAAGAAATTCTCCCAGAAGCCAAGCCCCAAAGGTGGATCGAGAATTTTCCGCTCTTCAGTACGGCCGACAAAAATATGCAGATCAATCTTTTAAAAGGCACCTTCGAATGTAGCGAGAGACGCACAGGCTTATTGCCAGCGAGTTTTATAGAATCAGATATTTTTAGGAAACATTTTAATATCGCGCACCTAACAGATATCAAGCGCTTAAAAAATGAATATTTTTTCAATGATCCCAATGGCTTTTTAAATAGTGTGACCTACGATGAGATTGCGCGGGATTGGAAAGTCAGAAAAAATTGTGCGGGACATTTCTATGTACCCCTTTCGGATGACTTAGAAGATTATTTAAATAGCTATGAAAATATGAAATTATATCCTTGGAAATTATTTTGTGTGTGGCAACGTGAAGATGCGCCGCAACACTTGTATATTTTCAATAAATTTACGCATGCCGTAGAGGCGTGTTTAGATTTATCGCGGCAGGAGTTAGTGTGTTTAAATCCTGGGCCAGCTTATGGATGGCAATTGGTAAATAAACAAGCTTGTGCTAATAATTTTTCACCTTTTGTACACCTTGATAACTTATGTCGCGTTTGGAAAGATCCAGAAGGACATGTGAAGATCATCGAATTACCTAAGCTTGAACTTATCTTTTCTTTCGATAAATTCACTCAAAAGATTTCCTGTGAGCGCTTTCCAGGATTTCACGTAGCTGAAAAACAACTAATCAAAAGTCTGCATAACTTCAAAGGTTATCTGATCTTAGAAAACTCCCAAAAAGAAAAAATT
>PLSG01000347.1 GCA_003164155.1 Parachlamydiaceae bacterium
TGTCGATACGCTGCTGCTGGGGTGCACACATTATCCTTTGCTTTATGATCTGATCCGCGAAGAAGTGGGGGATGAGGTCACCTTGGTAGATCCGGCAAAAAGTTGTGCGGATAAAGTGCGCGAGGTGCTCATTCAATACAACCTGCAGACGCCGCAAGACACCAAACCGCAATACCGCTATTACGTATCGGATGACAGCGATAAGTTCTGCTCATTGGGAAGTGTCTTTTTGGGCGAAGAGATTGATAGCTCTGCAATTGAGTGCGTCAATGTGCCGTTTGGCCGGTAACTTATTACTGCACGTTTCCTTACCTCAATTCACTTTTTGGGATTCGATTTAACACGTGCGACTGCTAATAAAAGTGCAGGCGGAACATCTTCCCCGTATTTTTCGACAACTTCGGAAATAATCCATGCACTTAGATTTCCTGGGCATATTTCAATCGCGCGTATGTAAAATGCTTCAGCTTCGGCAGATTTCCCCATTGCAAATTTATTATCCGCGGTTCTTTTTAAAAGAATGCTCAATTCCTGATCAACCGCTTCACTAGTAGAACGCTCAGTACGTTCCGCTTTTACAATCGCGCGCGTATACAATGCATCAGCTTCGTCAAATTTATCTAATGTAAATTTATGGAAGGCAATGCTTTCTAAAAAAAATCCCGGTATATTAGCTTCATCTGGGAATTTCTCCATAAATTCTGTACCCAAGGATTCTGATTCGGTATTATCTCCGTCCACTAAGAGTACTTCGTTATACAGATGTGCCGCTTCCTCATATTTACCCAATACTATTTTATTATCCGCGGCCTTTTGTAATAGATCAAGTGGAGTGTCGTCTAGGCTATATTTTGCGATGGCTTGTGTATAAAAAAGTTCAGCTTCGACATAGTTTCCCAATGCATATTTATTGCGGGCGGCACTTTCTAAAATATATTTAGGTACATCAGTATTAAGTGGCATATAAGATGTAAAGCTTCTAATTCTATATTCGTCTAAAGCTTTGGCAAGTAACTTATCTTTTTCGATAAGGTTATCTTCAAACTTAGCTAAGTTACCTAAAATAGGAGGATAAGGATGCTCTGACTTCAACTTCAAAAGTTTTTCCCTTGAATAGTCTGCAGCTAAACGATCTAAAGCGCGGAAATCGCCTTGTTCAGCTGTCTCTAACGCTAAATTTTCAATCTCCGCTGGTGAAAATAATTTATCATCTTCTATTTCTAAAGCTAAAGCTAAAAGACTACCCATAGTAGTTTTTCGCGATACTGTGGATTTCAGAAATTCCAGCGCATCCTTATCATGATTATCGATTTTGAATAAGCTGTGAATCAAAGCCTCGCCTGAACCCTTATGATTTAAAGCCTCCATTAAAATTGTTTCTTCAGCGTCTGCAGGAAGTGGGATTTCAGATAAGAGAAGGCGCAATTCGTAATATAGAAAAGAGCCGAAGAGTGCGTAAGTTTTTATTAAACCCTTAAATCGATCTTTCATCGCTGCGGCACATTTATCTGTTCCCTCTCCCCACAAATTATCTCTTTTTTCTATCGAGTGCGCAAAAATAGACCCTAATAGGAAATTCGACTTCTCTGGATTTATACGGCCCCTACAGTCAGCCCACTCCATTGTGAGGAATTTTTCTTTTCTCAACTCCTGCCACCTTAGCTCTTTCACTGCTAAATTCTCTTTACTTGCACATTCAAATATAAATAAATCTTTATCCGATAAAAAACGTAGCATATGCAAAAAAACAGCCCCAGCCAGTTGGGACAAATGAGATGTGCTCATATGAATGGAAGAGGAAGGTGGAGCTACTGAAGATGATAGCTCTACAATGGTTACTGAAGATCGGCTTCTTTTTGAACCATGAGGCAGTTCGATAATGCCTGATTCGCTAGACGTCTGCGAATGAGAAACGACAACGGCGGTTGAAAGTGATGGAAGAGACGAAAGAGAACTCATTTTAATCCTCGGCAAGATTGTTAAGGGGCAGATTTTAGTTCAAAGTATATTCAGAGTTTATTAAGATTTGATTAAGAATATGCTTGTGAATGTTCTTGAATTGGAGTGAAAAATGGATAAGGCTGAAAGCGCCAGCAGTTACATGAAAAAAAAGCCCCATATTATAATATGGAGCTGATTTCGACTATTTAACTATAATGATACCAATAGTAGCTGCGGCAGAAGGGACCTGCTCGCCAGAGTTCCATTTGTCACATGCTCCAGAACAGGTGAAACCCTGAGCTAATGAAAAGCGCACTTCATATACGCCGATTTTATCTGGGGCTGTTAGTGTAAAACTCCCATCCCCTTTTTCATCAAAAATTCCCATAGAATGACTTACGCAATCCTGGCCACCCTCACCTTCAATTCCAATAACCAAATGATATAAGTGAAAAAAATCTAAGTCTTCGGCTTTGATTTTATATTTCAAAGTCCCATTCAGGATTTTTCCTGGTTTTACAATGGCTAGTTTGCCATCATCACAAATTTTCACTTTGGAGATGGTAATTGGGCCATAGGTAATTTCATTTGCTATGAGACCAATCCAAGGGGTTTTGGCAAAATAGTCTTCCACGCCCCAGGTAGGCGAAGAAAATGATTGTTCCTTAGCAGAAATTGGGCTACCAAGCATAAGAAAAGCGCAAGCAAGCATGCTTAACAAATGTATGTATTTTTTTGTGTGATTCATAAGGATCTCCAAGTTAAATGGTGTTAATAAAGTGTTTTGATCGCATTCGCTTAAAATAAACTGTCGGATGATTCTTTTTCGGTTTCTCCGTAGAACCTGAGCGGTTCCTTACCACCGCAAGTAGTTGTGATTGGCTTTATCCCAAGTGTAGATAACTTTCTCTTGCAGCTCTTCGTCAAAGCGCACTTGCATGCTGATGTAAGGGTAAGGATGCCTATTGTCGAAGTCGCGCCCCTCTTTTTTGTTAAAAAGCTTGATGAAAATCTCCTTGTTGTACCAAGGCTGCTCGGCCACATTGACATCGCCTTTGTCGTACCTTTTTATTTCGGTATAATCTTTGCGCCCTTTGTATTTCGGCTTTTCCCTATAGAAATTTAAGATGAGCTGGATGACTTTCTCGGGTTGATTTTCCAGCCACTGCACATAAAAGGAGACTTCGGCTC
>PLSG01000053.1 GCA_003164155.1 Parachlamydiaceae bacterium
AGCTGAGATAAGAAAGTTAAGGATTAAAATTGAAAGTGGGTTAGGCGCTGTCCTCATCTCTGAAGGGCTGCCAGCTCCACGGTTTAGCCATTACGGCATCTTCTTTTGGGTCAGGAAGATTGCTGTCAATGCAATGTTGCTTAAAGGTTATGGATTCATATTGCAACCAATTGNNTGAAGCCCCCTGCGTAGCCCCGGAGCAATGACGTCAACTTAGTGTAAGTTCTTGAAATTATGTGTCTTTAGGATCTCTTCTGTGAGTTTTTGGTCATTTGATTTTAAAAAATTAACGCAAAGACGCAAAGACGCAAAGAATGTATTAAAGTGAACCTAATTGCCTAGACAGGCGTATTTCTGTATACTGGGTTTCTTTGCGTCTTTGCGTTAATTTTTTAAAATCCCATGATCATAAGCTTTCTCTTAATCCTACAATTCAAACAACTTACATTAAGTTGACGCCATTGGCCCCGAAGGGGCAAGCTGTGGGCTTCATCTCTATCGCTCCTTCGGAGCTTAGGGTATGCTTACGTTCAATATTTTAAACCGATCGAAAAGCTAACTGGCAATTCTCTATAACGAATGCGAGAATTAACTTACGATTATATCCGAAAATTTCAACTTGATAGTGTATTAGTATGTTGCACAATATTGCCATGAACATAGCCTACGATGGCACAAATTATGTCGGATGGCAGAAAACACCTACGGGCCAGAATATCGAAGAAGCTTTGCAAAGTGTTTTAGAACAGATTTTACAGCACCCCATACATCTGCAAGCGGCAAGCCGGACAGACGGCGGCGTACATGCCCAAGGTCAAGTGGTCAATTTCTATACCTCACACTCCGATCTTGACCTGGGCCGGCTGCGCCTTAGCCTCAACCAGCTGATGGATAGCTCCATAGCCGTGCTTGAGTTGCGCTACGTGCCCCACAGCTTCCATCCTACCTTGGATAATAAGGGAAAAGAATATCATTACTTTCTATGTGTGGGCCCGGCACAGCTGCCGCACCTGCGCCATTATTCTTGGCATTGTCCCTATTCACTAGATCTGCCAGCCATGCAACAAGCTGCTCAGCATCTGCTGGGAGAGCGCGATTTTGCGGCGCTTTGCAATTTCAAAAAAAATGCCGCCTACCAAAACACTATTAGAGAAATCAGCGCCATCAACTTCACCGAACTGCCTGAATATCGCCTGCGCATTGCCGTCAAAGGCAACCACTTTCTGTACAAAATGGTGCGCAATATAGTTGGCCTTCTGGTGGCGGTGGGAAAACATAAATTAGACAGTGCAGATATTCCTCAAATTCTCGCCAGCCACGACCGCACGCGCGCTGCGGTGACCGCCCCAGCTCATGGTCTAACCCTTTATAAGGTATTTTTTGATTGAGTAAATTGGATTAGAAGAGGACTCTTTTGGAAATCCAAACGAATTTTATGTGGATGAGGGCCTGCGCTAAATACTTTAAATACTTTATGTGACAAGCTTAAAAAAAATAAATTTTCTAGCTTGTTTATGTTGAATTTGTTATGATCGGCGATGGTTTTTTTATACTGTTAAAACATAAAGGAATAAGTATTGCTATGTCTTTCGTAGATTCTACCCCTCCGTTAAGATTGACCTCTGCTCTTAGTTCCACTGTCATAACACCTTCCCTTCCTTTGCCTGGGATACCTGAGGAGTCGACTCCCTCTCCCACGAAAGTTGAGCCACCAAGGGACCTTTTGTTTCCATTAAGGCAATCTATGCAATCTACGCAATTAAAAGTCTCCACTAAGTCTCAGCTAGTTTTACAACGACAGGCAGCCACAAAAAAAATGCTTGAGCGCTTAGATGCCAGCTTAGCCGCACTTGACCAACAAATTAAAGATGAAAAAGAGCGCTTGGCGCAACAAAAAGATTGCTGTAAATGCATGTAGCTAAAAGGCTATGGATTCATATTGCAACCAATTGACTAAATCGGCGATCATCAGTGGTAATATTTTGCCTTTATAGGTTTTTCAAGGCGTCCGATGAACTCACCTTTTACACTTTTAGATTCTTTTATTGTAGTATGCTTCTTGCATGCGGTTTTTTTCTGCGGGATTCTTTTTACCGATACTACCCCCGCGCCGCGCCCTAAAGAACGACTGGTGGTCACTACCATAAATTTGGGGCCGGATTTTAACTCTGCGGCGCCTGTTGCCCTGCGAACCGTGCATGCCCAAGCCAGTCCGCTGGCTCCAGCCGANNCGCCCAATCTGTTGCCTCCCCCGCCAGCGCCAGTAAGCACACCCCTAGAAGCAGCCTTAGAGCCAGAGATCGTGTTAGTGGACAAGGCCAAGCTGCCAGAACCTAAGAGCGCCGAGCTAAAGCCCCTAAGCGTTGAGGAATCCCTTCCCGAACTCGCTATAGCTCCATCATCAGAGACTAAAAAGAGCGCAGAAAAGCAGGATCTACCTCCCAGCAAGAGCCCTGCCAAGCCAGATCCCGTAGTTGAGCCCAAGCCCTCGCCTCCCAAAAAAGCCCAAGAAAAGCCTCCTGAAAAACCTCCCGTGGAAAAAGTTTCCAAAAAAGAAGACTTCGCTAAAAATCCCGTTAATGCCCCGCCACCTAAAAAAAGCGTGGCAAAAAAAGAGAGTGGCAAAGCCCCTTTGGTCAAAAAAAGCAGCAGCGAAGAAGTCCAAAAAAAAGCTTTGGAGCAAAAGATTTTGGCCCAAGAGGCTGCGAAAGCCAAGCAGGAGCAAATAGCTAAAGCCGCCGCCAAGGAATCAGCTAAAGAGGCTA
>PLSG01000339.1 GCA_003164155.1 Parachlamydiaceae bacterium
GTCTCCCACCTATAAGTTGGACATGCCTTTTGCATTTACTTTAAGTGGAGCTAAAAAGCGTATGCCCGGCGAATGGGAAGAGCGACAAGCGCAAAGCAAGCGTTTCCGCTTTGCATTAGAGAGAACTTTTAAGGAAATAACCGGAAAAGATCCCGCCGTAGCAGCTCTTGTAGCTAGCTGGAATGAGCAGTTATTAAAGGCCACTTCGCAAGTTGTCTCTCGCGAAGAAATTGCGCTGATTATCCTTTTTAATGAAAGCTATCTGCGCGCATCTTTTTACCGCAGCAGTGCCGAGCCCTCCGTCGAGGCCGAAATCAAAACCAAGAAAGCAGATTTCTTAAAGAGCCATCCCCAATTTTCAGAAACTGCGCTAGATACCCTGCAGCGAGATATCATTGAGTTCCTTAGAGCAATGACGCTTAAACAGCAAATTGATCTTCTAGTTTACAAATTAGATAGCTTTAAATCTTTGCAGTCAAAAAATCATCGTCCGTTGGCTCAAGCTCTTCTGGAAATGGATGTGTTCGATGAAGAATACCTACAAAAATGTGATTCTGCTTGGACGGCACATAGCGCGGAGCTAAAAAAACTACATACTTCACTGGACTACGCACAAAATCAAATTAAAAATCCCTTTAAAGCCAACAACCCTATAAACTCTTATAATGCCGCCGCTTTATTGGAAAACATCACGGCCTTTGTTAATCAAAGGAGTGTTTATAGGAGTAAAAAATTAGACCTAGACGATGTTTTCCATTTATCTATCACCCAGCAAGACAGCGCCTTTCTAGCCAGATATCCCCAATTGGCCAGTCAAATGCCGGCAATAGCTAAATTGGGGGCGCGCGTTTTTATAGAACATACTCAAAAGGCCCCCTTAAGAATTACCGAAGAGCAGAGAAAAGTGAGAGGTCTTTCCTCGGAACAGATGGAGATCTATCTGCCTGCCCTGATGCATTTACAGCGCAGTTTAAAAATAGAAAAATCATTATTGATTAGGCAATGCCTCGAAGGGAAAAATAGAATTTTTGCTTTGGCAAATAAACGCTTCGATCCAGCTATGGAGAGCAAAGTGCAAAGCGAAAAGAATTTAGTTTTGGAGCTGCAGCTGCAGGGTACCTTGCAAAAGCCCCTTGATATGGGCGATTTGCTGCTTCTCTATGTCCAAGGGGATGCGGCGGGGTTTTCTCAGCGCAATCTGGCTTTGGGCAAAGAAGACATCCAACTCCTATATGTCTATCTGGCCGAGCATTTGGTCCAAAAAACGCGTCAGCAAAGACTTGAAAGGGCGATTAAAACTCTGGATGAAATTGCCCTGCTAGGGGCTAACTCTGTGCTACACGCGCATTTTCGCACCCTCGTAAATAGTGTGCATAATCAATTGCAAAGCGTGCCGCAAACCTGTCTTCCCCATGCCGATAGAGTCTTGGCGTTAGATAGGCCTGAATATCAATTATTTGAATATTTAAGTGAAAAGACTTTGCGCGCAGAACAGGTCTCTAAATTGGATCTCATGCTTTACGACGAAGCCTCGACATCTTTAGTTTTGCAGATGATTATGGGCGGGGGCAAAACCAAAGTTTTTCTGCCCATCCTCGCTTTAAAGAACGCCGACGGTTACCACTTATCTATGATCGTCGTGCCAGAATCACTATATGAGACAGTGATCGAAGATATGCAAGCGCAATCGATGCAGATTTTTAAACAAAAGTTGAACGTCTTGCGCTTTGACCGAAATACAACTTTTACCAAGAAATCCCTAGAGCAAATATTAGAGCAGCTGCAGGGGGTCTGTGCGCGAAAGGAATATCTCGTCATGACCAGCAAAAGCTTGGCTTGTCTGCTCTTAAAGCTGCAAGAAACCCTTTTTCAAAATGTGTATCACTCTACACCCAATCTCGAATTAAGCGAAAAAATCGAAGTGATGCGCTCCATTTTAAGTCTGCTTAAAACCAAAGGCAAGGCCATTTTCGATGAGGCCGATTTGCTTTTAAACTGCCGTTCTGAGACTAACTTCAGCATTGGAGAGCCTTTTAGCCTGAAGGATTCTCACCGCAATCTGGTGGTGGATCTTTTCGAGATTTTGCTGCGGATCGAACGCTCTGGCAAACTAAGAGATAAACTTCCCAAGGGCATTTTCTGTGGTTTGACTAGCGAAAGCTATGAAGCTGTAGTGAAGCCTCTTTTGCTGGAAGGCGCTCAGGAATTCATAGGAACGCTTCCCTTTGACCTGCAGCGCTTTTTAAATGATACCCTTAGCGAAGGGGAAACTAAAGATTTTGAGGCCATGCCGCTGGGTATGAAAAACGGACTATCCTTATTTAAAGGACAAGCCAACTACCTTTTGCCTTTGACTCTGTGCAAAGTCTGCGACTTGCAATACGGCTTTGCCAAAGATTTCGCACACTATCTGGCGGTACCCTATTTGGCAAATAACACGCCTAGTGAATCCGCACAGTTTGGCAATCCTTATGAGTTGCTCAACTACACCGTGCTATCTTACATGAAGCACGGCATCCCGCTGCCGCTTTTGAAAAGGCACATCGCGCGTTTGCAAAGTGAGGCCCTGGCCTCCATTGCCTTAAATCCTCGCGCAGTCGTAGAAACTTCTGGCTATAAGACGTTCTGCGAGTTATTTGAAAATGGTGATCCGCATGTCTCTTTTCTGAAATGTCTCGATAGCGATATCGAGGAGATCTCAAAGGGTATAAATGACTCCAAGGAGCTAAGTGGCGACAAAAATCTTCTGATCTCTTTTTTAAAGAAGCATGTTCTGGCTGAAATTAAATTATATCCCCAAAAACTGAGCATGAACCCCCAAGATCTCGTGGGTATGTTCCTTCAGGTTCAAGGATTTACAGGCACTCCCTGGAATAGCGAAACGTTTCCCAACANNTTGGGTACGGATGGAAAAACTCTCAATCTTCTTTGGAAAAAGAGCCGAGATCTATGCTTATTAGATGCCGAAGACTACCCTATGATACTAGAAAAATTGCTTAAAAAAGGCTTTGATACTTCACCCGATTTCCGCGCCATCATAGATACGGGCTCTGTATTTAGGGGTATCCCCAATGTGAAAGTGGTTAAAAGTCTTTTGAAGTCCTTTGAAGGAAATATGGCCATTAAAGGTATTTGTTTTTATGAGGCAGATCATCTCTTTATTTGGGCGAAAGGGGAAAAAGAACCTCAGCCCTTCGCTCAGTCTCCTTTGAAAGATAAGCCAGAGGCCCGTTTTACTTATTATGACCATAGACATACCACTGGATCAGACATCAGTCAAATGCCGCGCGCACATGCTTTGGCGACGATAGGCAAAGAATTAACCTTGCGAGATCTTTTTCAAGGTGTAGGGCGCATGCGGGAGTTTGATAGAGATCAAGGGGTTTCACTCGTCTATACGGCAGAAGTGAAAAGCCTTATTTTGAAACGCTTGCTAAAGGCGACAAAGGATTCTAAAGTTGAAATCGCTTTAGGGCATATCTTTGCCTTGCTCGATCAAACTCAAGAACAGCAACGCCTAGAGCACTGCATGACGGCTGCTCCGCAGAAGATCCAGCATATTTTGAAAAAAGAAGTTTGGAACGCAGTTTTAAGCAATTCTTCTAAATTAGCGCATTTGCGGCCCCTGCTATTAGCTGCCGAAAAACTCTTCGTTATCCCCACCGAGGATGCCCCGTGCGAAATGTATGGCAGAAAAGAGCTGATCTTAGCGCGCGAAGCCGTAGTCGAGTTGCAAGTGCAGCGCACCTTGAAAGATTATGCCAGCATTGCTCAGGCTTTATGTGACTTGGAAAGTGAAAAAAGCTTAAAAAGCCCGCAGCTCCTCGATATAAAGGAAATCTCCGAAAAGAGATTGGCCTTAGCCGAGTCTATGAAACTGGCGGCTAAGATAGATTTGCTTCCTCTTGAACTGCCTGCGGTCATCGCACCTTCGCATGTCACTGTAGAAGTAGAAAAAGAAGTGGAAAAGGAGATAGAAAAAGAATTGGAAAGGGAAATTCAGTCCTCTGCTCTGCGACCCATCATACCTGAAATTTGGCAATGGGCTAAAGCAGACAGCTTTTCTATCTTTGATCCACGCTATTATGCGCCGAGAAAGCTAGAAACCTTTAAACATTGGACAGAGGAAGAGCGCAAAGAAGCTGCAGAACTGCTTTGGGGGTACACTCCTCCAAAACCCCCTCTGCCTGTATGGAATTTGTCCGAAGCGATTGCCGCGCATCTACCCAAATGGGAGGGTGTTTTGGATAAAGACATCTTGCTGTCTTATAATTTTCTGCCTGTGAGATTTGAAGGCAACGGCAGAGCTTTTTTATTCGACAGACATCAAGAAAGCTTTAAACATCGCCTGATCATTGCCCATAATGATCATAGTAGCATGCAGAGCATGGCCATCACGCAAGAAGAAGCCTATATGCTTTCTGAACGCTTATCCAGCGAAGTTCCTTCGAAAAAAGATTTAAAACTTTACGTGTATACCATGCATGTGGGGATTATCCAAGCAAGTCGCAATGGCTCAGCTAGCGAAATCTCCTCGACGCATTCTTTCAAACGGCAAATGACTATAATGGACTTACTCAACGGGGAGTGCGGCTACAGCGACGAGAAACAAGCTGTGCTATTGGAGTGGTTCAAAGAGGCCGACGTACCAAAGCTGCAGAGCTTCTTCGAAGAAGTGGTGCTCAAGCATTCTAGCTTAAAGCAAAGAATTTACGCGCATAGCTGGCTGAAAATGCAATTCGAACGCTTGAACAAGCGCTAAGCGGAGCCTTCTTT
>PLSG01000325.1 GCA_003164155.1 Parachlamydiaceae bacterium
TCTCGAATCATATTGAAACTGTGGTTTTTAGTCCAAACATAGCTCCCAATTAAGGAGGGCTCAAACTCCATGATCATATGCCACCCCATTGTCATGATGTTGATTTCATCTTTCCAGGCTGAGCTGACCAAAATGATGGGGCCGGGTTCAAGAAATCTGCGAACATTTGAAACCAAAAAATCTTTTTTTACATAATNNAGATGAGCTATGCTCTCAGGTTGCCTCTGGTACGTATATCTTTCGCGCCTTGCCATAATCACTATTAAATTAAAATTTAATGCATAGAGCAAATGCGCAAGGATGTCAAGAAATTACCTATCACATCTTAACCTTAAATTAACGCGTGAAACTTAGAATGTATCTATATAACACGTATGGTAATAATTAATATATAAGGTTAGTGAGCGCATGGATCAATCCCAAGGGTATATCTCAAATTATAATTTTATTAGCAAAGATGCTCAGATTAGAGAAATGTTGCCTCTGCAGGGCATCGTAGCGAATTCTAAAGTGAAGAAGTGCTTTTCATGTATTGAATCTGGGCTAAGCCGAATTAAGCATATCAAAGAAATTGCGCAAGTTGAATTGGCCGAAAAAACCGCAGCCACAGATTTTACATATTGGCGGCAAGTCTTGACCAACGAAATAGAGGTTTGCCAACAGGCCATTAAATGGATAAAACTGCAGGATAAGCCCGATAACCCCACCTTAATTAAAATAAAGGCACTTAAATTAGAGCTGCAGATGTTAGACGACAAAGCTGCCGGGCAAGCCGATCTGATGCAAAATAGAGAAACTCTCTATGGTAGTCGCGAATTAAAAGCAATTTCTGGTTTTGATCAGATACTAAATAAAATTATAGA
The DNA here is from genome assembly GCA_003164155.1 of Parachlamydiaceae bacterium. Lineage (GTDB taxonomy): Bacteria > Chlamydiota > Chlamydiia > Chlamydiales > Parachlamydiaceae > BOG-1457. The sequence goes on from PLSG01000325.1 coordinate 864, forward strand.
AGAAGATGGGCAATTGCAAGAGGGATGTCAGCATTTAAAAAACGTACTGCAGAGGCATATGCACATCGCGAGTGCTCCCATTACCTATGTAGATGTGCATAAATTAAAAGCTTTTTATAAACAAATTGAAGGGGGTGCAGATAAGCGCGCAGAAGTAACAGCCTTGGTCAAACACGAAATTGACTTATTGGAAAAGAGCTTTGAAAATAAAAAGTCTTTGCTGAAAGAATTGTGTACAACCTTGCCTGCTCTTAGAGCTGGAAAGCCTTTCGATCAATGGCCCACCCAGCAAAAGCTAGCTTTTTACGTTAAAAGCCAGCAAATATTACATAATCCCTTTGAACCCCCTCTTGATTTTCTCGATTATCAGCTGCATAGCCAGCGCGAGGATGCTAATGATCCCCAGGTGGCCGCTTTCAATAGTCTATGCCGAATTGTAGAGAAAGAAAGCGAACCAGCGGCAGCAGCACCTAAAAAGGATTTTTGGGATTTTGTGCATGTATTTGAGAAAAAAGCCCATCAACTGGCCCTAACAAAAGAGTTGAAAACACAGCTCTATGATTTAAAAATAGAAGGGTTGAAGCATATTTTATCCAAGGTAGAAAAAAAAGCTTCTAAAGAAGTTCTGGTCATCGGCGGTGGTCCTGCGGGGTTATTGCGGGCGGTAGCTTTAGGATTTACGGGACATACTTACCGTGTGCTGGAAAAACGCCCCAATGAAACTCTTAAGCGCAGCAATGTAATCACTTTAGGCAGTGGTAATTTTGGAAATGCACATTCAAAAGATTTGTTGATTCTGCTGTTTTTAGGATTTATTTCGGCGGTTGATCTTGATGAAAGAGGCAGTTTTGGTCACTTAAAACCTAACTTGCTAGAGATTCCTCTGGGCGACGTAGAAAAATATTTTATGCAAATATTGACCGAAATTGGGCATTCGCAAAATATTGCATTCCAATCAAAGCCGCTGCGCATCACAAATAATGGGCACGCTCAAGCCGAAGTGGCCATTGAAAATAGTGCAGGGGCCATAGAAATTATGCAACCCTCTCTGATTATGGCTGTGGATGGGGCCTCAAGTCCTACACGGACTATGTTGGGTATTTCTAAGCAGGTTTTAGCTAAAACCACCCAAATTGCCTATTCTACCTTTGAAGTAGATCCACCTAAGTCAATTTTCCAAAGTTTAAAATACCGTATCTATAACTTTTTAAGGGGAGCTGCCTTAGCTGTTGCTTCGGCCATTTATGCTTTAGTGTTTAAAGTACCCCTGGAAACAGCTTATAATCATGTGGTTGAAGGTGGCCCCACGGCTATTTTTCGGATACCCGAGCACGTACATGTGCCAGGCATGGACAAGCCCATGCCAAAGGGCCTAAGCGCTAAATCCTCTGAAACACCCAAAGTCATGGCGCACGACTATTTAATTCGGGTGTTAAGGGAAAAAGAGCAAGCTTTTATAGATACATATAAAGACCGCGTTGAAGCGGCGGCCTTTAAAATAAGAAGAGCAAATCAGAAGTTGGGCGGGGATTTGTCCACAGAGAAGCGGCTTCAGTTGGTGAATAAACTGGGGGAATTGACCAAAGAACATGCTGAGTCATCTCAGCAATTAGAAAACGTGCTAACTTCGCAAGCACAGCATATGCATGGCCTTCTAGATGTTTTATGCAGCATGATTAGCAAAAAGCACAAAATCCAACCCATGCAGGTGAATAAAAACTTCTTAGTGGATGTGGTGGTGGGAACTGCCGAGCAAAGCTTAGTAAAGGTGGGGAAAACTCCCATAGTGTTACGAGGCGATGCTAGCCACACAACCGATCCCCATTGCGGTTATGGATGTAAAACTGCCATCGAAGAAACTCTGGCTGACCAATTTATGCTTAGCTTTGGCCAATTAGATGAGATGAGTGAAACGGAGCTTAGCTGTCATAATTGGGCACACCAGTTCTATCAAGATACCATGATTAATCAGGGGTTGCGAGACCGCTCGCATTATCGTCAAGGCACCGAACTTTTATCGCGCTATCTTGATCGAGGGGTTAAGGATGGGCTTTTGACAGGCGCCGAGGCGCGTATCTTCCACACCATTGCCGGCAAAGCTCACTTAGCGCAGACGCAAGGCTCGGATTCTTTGATAAGGTTTTCATCTGTCGAAAAAGATTTTATGAAACAACAAGCA
>PLSG01000309.1 GCA_003164155.1 Parachlamydiaceae bacterium
TCCTTGCCGGTGCCGGATTCGCCGGTGATAAAAACTGCGGCGTGGCTTTTGGCCACGCGGGCAATGTCGTTGATTATTTGTTTGATAGCGGGACTTTTTCCGATGATGGTGTAAGGACTTTGTTGTCCCCCAGAAGATACTTGCTGGCGCAAGTAGTTGTTTTCCGCCAATAGAGCCAGGTGTTCATTGGCCTTGGCGATGATAGTTTCGATATTGTCTGGCGCAAAGGGTTTAATGAGATAGTTAAAAGCTCCCAGCCGCATGGCTTCCACAGCATTTTCAACGCTACCAAACGCCGTGATTACCACGACGATAGTTTCAGGTGTAGTGGCCTTGATTTTGCGCAAGACGTCGATGCCCGTATAACCGGGCATTTTCATATCGCAGATTACCAGATCAAAGCTGTTGTCTTTGAGAATAGCTAAAGCTTTCTGCCCGCTTTCGGCAGAGGTCACTTCCAGATTTTTGCGCTGCAGCGTTTCTGTCAAGAAGGAGCGTACAAGCAGTTCATCATCAATGACTAATACCCTTTCAACCGGCATATGTTTTTACCTTATTCATGATTTTTCAAGGGGTATTTTAATGCTGAAGGTAGACCCTTGATCCATTTCGGAGAGCACTTCAACACTGCCCCCATGCGCTTGGGCTACTTTTTTTACTTCAACTAGCCCAAATCCATTGCCATTGGGCTTAGTCGTGAAGAAAGGTTTGAAAAGTTTTTTGATATTATCGGGAGGGATCCCTTCGCCTGTATCGGCTACGCTGATTTGAGCCTCGGAATGGGTGTATTTTATGGATAGTCTGATTGTGCCGCCATGAGGGGAGGCTTCGATGGCATTGATGATGAGATTGAGCAAGGCGCTGCTCAAGAGTTTTTGGTCGACGGGAACCTTTGGCGCGGGGGAAGGAGAAGATTGAAAGGGCTCTAGCACAAGTGCAATGTGGCCGGATAGATGGCTATCCGACTCAACACTTAGCTTGATCTCCTTCAAGAGTTGCATGAGATCAGTGGGCTGTATGTGAGGGTGGAAAGGACGCGCAAAATTCAAAACGTTAGTGACCAGCTTGTTCAGATTGTCCGCCCCTGTAAGTATAGAGGTAGCCATTTTTTGCCATGCAGGGTGCTCTGAAAGGTCTCTTTGTAAAAGAGCGGCAAATCCCTTGATTCCCCCTAGTGGATTGCGGATTTCATGCGCTAAGAGGGAAGCTGTTTCTCCCAGCTCTTGCATGCGTCCGTTGCGTTGGGCAGCTTTTTGCAAGTGGTTGATATCTGTCATATCCTTTAAAGATATCAGTAAACCCTGAGGATTTGCCAAGATCATACTTGCGTAGGGGCTGGTGGTTTGGGGATTTTTTTCATCTAAAAACAGTAAGGGGGTAACTTTAAGGCAGCGTTCTTGATGAGATTTTAAGGTGATGAAAATGTCTTTGGTCAGCGGCACCTGTCTAGAGGTCAGCGCCTGCTGCATGGAGAATCCCAGTAGGTTGTCTGGTAGAGCTTCCCAAAAGAGCTGGGCGATGATTTGCTTTTCGCCGAGTGCTAAGAGATTTCTTGCGGCGCGATTGCACAGATTGATTTTGCCCGACAGCTCTATAAAAAGTATCCCTTCATCTAGCGCATTGAGCAGAGGAATGACAAAGTCCATTGAAGGGTGGAAATCTTTTGCCAGTTCAGCGCTTGGCAGGTGAGGTATGGCGTGCATGGAATTATCGGGATGGCTGCTGCCATCCAATGGAGAGCCTGCTTGGCAGATCAGGGCATTGGAATTTGAATGAGCTTTGTTTTTATGCGCCATGAATGCCCTCCTAAATTGCCCATTAAGTCGACGCTATGATTTTTTGGGCAAGAGAGGCGCTACCCAGCTGAAGTGGGGTCGAAGCTCGCCGCTCAAAAAGTCATAAAGTCGAGAATAAGGGATGCCTTGGTAATTTCAGATTAAGACTCTNNAATAGCAACTTTTTTGGCTTTAACCGTGCAACGCACAGCGGTAACGCATCAGATCTTGCCCTTCTCTGCGCTCTCTGTGTGCTGTGTGGTTGGCAAATGCTGGCTTTGCACGGGCAGGGAAGTAAATAGATATTGCCAAAAAAAGTTCATTTTGGGATAATCCGACATCACGTTAGACATAAGAACTTTAAGATCTAGTTTTAGGAGAAATACAAACAATGGCTCGTTATACAGGTAATAGAAACCGCGTTGCCCGCCGTTTTGGAGTAAACATTTTTGGACGTGTACGTAATCCTTTACTGCATAAGCCAAATCCCCCAGGACAGCACGGAGCGCGACGTCGCAAGAAATCAGATTATGGTTTACAGCTAGAGCAGAAGCAGAAACTTAAGGCCATTTATGGTATGTTGAGTGAAAAGCAGCTCGTTAACTACTACAAAAAAGCTAGCCGGTTATCTGGCAATACAGCGCAGCATTTAGCTTGCATGCTCGAATGCCGCCTTGACAATGTTGTATATCGCCTTAAATTCGGCAACACGATCTTTGCAGCGCATCAGCTAGTGTCCCATGGACATATATGCGTAAATGGCAAAAAAGTGGACAGACGTTCTTTCCAAGTAGAACCAGGCATGGTTATTTCGATCAAAGAGAAATCCCAAAAAATGCCTCCTATCCTCGAGTCGTTGGACAGCCCTCGCCGTTCAGTGCCTGATTATTTCAATCTCGATAGAAGTAAGTTTAGCGGAAGCATGACTGAAGTTCCTTCGCCAGAACAAATGCCTTGGCCGATCGAGATCAACTTAGCCGAAGTGTGTGACTTCTTAGCGCATATTACCTAAGTTTTTCAGCGTCGCCTTCGCAAATGCTCAGTCTCCTTATGACTTGGAGGCTGAGCGTATCTTCTTCTCCACTCTATTTTCCCTCATTTTTCAATCTTTCTATCATTTGTGGCTATTTTCGAAGTATGCCAAATTTTTTCCCGTGCAAATGAATTTTCTAGAATTCGTAGGGCATGGTTCAAATGAGGGTAACATGCGTGCTTAATAAATTTAAACGCGAAGGCGCAAAAGAGATGAGGAAAATGCAGCGTCCATTCCCTCCTATATGGAATTTTTAAAATTTTATCACAAAGAAATACAATAAGAGCTCAAAGCACACAAAGAAGAAGAGCAAATTTAATAGGCTTAGTACCTTGTAATTTTGTTTCTGCGTTTCTTTGTGTGCTTTGTGCTCTTATTGCATTTCTTTGTGATAAAAAAATGCCGCTCCCTGTGCGTAAGGTGAGTTAAAGGAAAAGCTCTCATATGGCTGCTAAAAGCGGCTGAATTCTATAGGGAGTTCCTTCATCGGAAAAATTTGTTTTCACATGAAATTTAATATCAAACATTTAATTTACTGATTATTTATTAATTGGTATGTGTGCATGAAATTATTTAATGTAAATTTTATGAGATAAATGTAGTGATTAAAAGGTGTTTTCGGATAGAATTTTACGAAATGTGATGGAGTAAGTGATTTTACTTGATCATTGGACA
>PLSG01000164.1 GCA_003164155.1 Parachlamydiaceae bacterium
TTTTCCACTCCGCATGGCGGTGGAGGGCCAGGTTCTGGTCCGGTATTGTGCAACGATAAGCTGAAAGACTTTCTGCCTGTACCGCGCGTGGAAAGGCAGGGGACGAGCTATAGGGTAGTTTGGGAAGATCTGGACAGCATCGGCAAAGTGGCCTCCTTTCATGGCAACTTCGGCATCTACTTGCGGGCTTATTTGTATATCGCGCTGCATGGCCATTTTGGTCTGAGGCGCATTGGCGAGCAGTGTGTGCTTAATGCAAACTATCTCAAGAAGCGCTTGGAGGATTTGTTCACAATCCCCTTTTCGCAGCACTGTATGCATGAATTTGTCGTGCAGGCCGATAACTATCTCGACAAAGGGGTCAGAGCTTTAGATATCGCCAAACGCTTGCTCGATTATGGCGTGCATGCTCCGACCATCTATTTTCCGCTGATCATCAAAGAATGCATGTTGATTGAACCCACCGAAAGCGAGTCAAAGGACACTTTGGACGAATTCATCGCCATCATGCAGCAAATCGTGGCGGAAATTAACTCCCAACCCGAGCTGGTCAAAACCGCTCCGCATACCCTGTCGGTTTCGCGCCTCGACGAAGTTCTGGCCGCTAAGCATCCTGTTTTGAAATGCATCTGTTCAGGGCCTTGATCATCTTTTCGGTTATGCGAATTTAGGACATTTTAAACGCAAAGAAACACACAANNCAAAGATCACAAAGGACGCAAAGAAAGAATAGAAAAAACAAATTGTATTTTCTTTTTTGATGTTTGATTTTTCTTCACGCGTTGACCTCTTAGAAGTTTGTTCATCCACAAAAGGAGAAGCCATGACACATTCCGTCAGTAACACTAACCATTCTTCGGCATCTCAATTCATTTACTTAGGAGCACTGCGCAGCATAGCAGGATTTCCGTTTGAGCACCCTTTGGAATTAATGAAAGTTACCGCACAGGCAGCGCCTATGCTTTCCAATCGGCAGGTTTTGGCTAGCATTGTCAAGGAAAGGGGGATTTTGGGATTTACCAATACCGTTTTAACAAATTTTCCCCAGCGGGTTTTAAGAGAATCGGTGCGATGGCCTGTCATCAATTATATGCATGAGCAACTTATAACCAGATTTCCAAAAACACTTACTAAAGAGGGCACCGGCTCTAAAGTGCTTACCGGGCTTTCTGTGGTAACTTTTGACTCATTAGTAATCCTTTCAATCGAACAATTAATTGCCTATCGGGTAAAAGAAAAGGCGCGTTATACGGCATTCTTTCATAGCAGATTTAGCCAGGAGGGTATTAGCTCTTTATACCGCGGCATTCAGGTGAATTTTTTACGCCAAAGCGTGGTGTGGACATCTGTGATGGGCATTAACCATGAAGCAAAAAGAAAATTTGACGAATTAGATCAAGAGAAAGCTCATCCTTACTTGAGGCAAGCCGTCACTAGCACTCTTGTGGCAGGTGGCTTAATTACCTGGGGGATGCCTATAGACTTTGTGAAAACACGCATCCAAATGGACGTGCATTTACAAAAGAAAAAAATATCTTCGGTCGTAAAATCTCTTCGTCTTCAGTATGGCTTTAAAGGGTTTTATGCGGGCTCCTTGCCCGTCTTTGTGCATACAGTCTTCCATGCCACCTTAGGAGGCTTTATTTTAGATAGAATTTTTGCTTCGCATAAATCTGTTTAAAATTATTAAAGACAGGGCATCATAATTACGCGGATATCTAACATTGAACCATGCCTAATTTAAAGCTTCCGAACAGGAACTAAGCCTACATTACCGACAGTAGAGCTTTTTTCTACGTCTATGTAGGGGTCCTTTGTACGGAAGCAATCAAAAATCAAGTCATGGTTTCCAATCCACTGCTTTCGAGTAATTTCTTGAAAGCGTGCATAGATATGGGGAATATATATCGTGGCAGTATGGGTCCATAAGCTTGCTTTAGGGTTATTTTGAGAGGTAAAATACTGTACAAAAACACCCACGGCAGCTTCCAATAGCTTAGGTATTTCATAAGTGGCTAAAGCTTTTTTAGAAAGTTTTTTGAGCAAAGCTTGGTGTTTAACCCAACTTTTGCCTAAACTTTTTGGAAGAATATTTTTTGGCATAAGAACCCAACAAGATTTCTCAATAAGCATATTATTTGTTTCCGCCATACATTCCCAAATAAATCCACTGCCAGCGTGCTCTGATGAGTAGCGACGCGCAATCTTTTCAAGCGTGACTAAAGTCAGAGGCTTCTCATTTACTGTTGCGGGCAGATAGAACAGTATATGGGTGTCTTTAATTCTTTTTTTTGGATCAATAATACATCGACTCTGCAAGAGATTTTCAATATCAGCAGGCGGAGGAGGCGGTAGTTCAACTTTTACGCCAAGGTTTTCCCATTCTGTTTGGCCAAAAACACCATTTTCTTTTAAGTAACTTACCACCAGCTCTACTATAGGAGGGAGTAAACAATTTATTTCTTTTGCTATTTTTGGAGCTTGCTCTATACTTGGAGAAAAAGCACTGAATATGCCCAGCGCAGCGTCCTTAGCATTATCCGTTTCTTTTCTATTCACCCCTGAAAGGGC
>PLSG01000536.1 GCA_003164155.1 Parachlamydiaceae bacterium
CAAATTCTACCTTGACAGTGTACTATATTCCGCGCTGCAAAAGCAGCAAGCTGGGAGCTTTGTGTCTATTCAGCCAGCGATGATGGCAGCAGCTCCAGTCTTGCGGATCGAGTGCGGCAGCTATGCTGAGAATGCCTGATTCTTCGGCTGGCCCTCCGGGATGCCCCGTATAGCAGGTTAGGCTGATTGCTCCTCCCTTTTTAATCAGTGGGAGGGCATTTTTCAGGCTTTGCAGAGAGGATTCAAGCGTGGTCGTTTTGGTCTTATCGCCGCCGGGCAAGTAGCCTAGATTATAGACTACAAGCTGTACGGTTTCGGCCTGTAGTTCTTCAGGAAAAACCGCATGCGAACCCTGGATGAATNNTGAGGCGGCAGATTTGCCTGCAGCAAGCTTTTTGTTTTGGCCAGCGCTTCGCCTTGGATATCCAGGGCAAAGAGCTCCCCAGCTGTCGGGGTGAGGGCGAGCTGTGCTAAAATGAGTGCGTCGTGTCCGTTTCCGCACGTGGCATCTACGACCGTATCGCCGGCGTGCACAAGGCGCTTCCAGCAATCTTTGGCCAGATCGAGATGCGATTGAAAAAGGGGGAATTTTCTATACATCTTTTGGGTCTGTTGGCCCAGGCGGTATGTGAAAATGGGCGGCTAACTCGATCTTCTGAGGTTTCCCCAAAGTGTTTTCAAGCAGTTGCAGCAGGTCCACTTTGATGTTTTCGATCATGGGCAACCTTTCCGCCGGCTGAATGTAGGGGAAGTTGGCCTCAATGTGGATGGTTTGACCTTTTAGGACCACTGCACAGCTATAATTTTGTTTGGGGAAAAGCTTTTTCCAGTAAGCGTTGATGGTTTGTTCGATCATGGCTTCATCTACATCTACATCCACGGTTGCCGAGCCCTCGCTGGCGATATGGATGGAGTATATCCGCTTGCGCATCGCCAAGATGGCGTTTAAGCCGCTGGCAAATCCAATCAGCAAAAAGACGATGCCATACAGGGCTATGAGTGTAGGACTTTCCAAAATAAATGAAACGACAGCCGTGCGGATTTCAAAGGAAAAGTAGATTAGAAGGCAGATAAGGCCGACCAGCGCGAAGAATAAAGCGATCAAAAAATTGAGGCAATGTGACAAAAAACGCATTAAGATTGTAGACATCGGAATGCCTCCTTAGAATTCGTCGCTATAGTCATCGGCAGCCGTTTCCTCAGCGTGAGCTGGTTTTTTCCCCGAGGTATTGAGCTTGTCGGACTTGGGCTCTTTATCATCGGTTTCAGGCAAAATGTTTTTGAATATGATGTGCACGCAAGACACATGCAGACCAGTCAAGCGCGTGACCTCCTCTGAGATCTTAGTTTGGATTTCATCGGATTTTTCTGGTATGGAAAGGCCGTAGCGGATATTTGCCTCTACTTTTACGGAAACGCAATGCTTTTGACTGTTTTGCTCTACGCTGATTCCGCGGATGCCTTCAGGACCTTCGCGGCCGAGGAGATTGTCTATGAAGTTTCCTCCGGCTAAACCAATTCCCTCAATTTTGGCAAGGCATTGCAAGACAATAGTTTGAAAGACCTTGTTTTCAATATCGCGCACATAGAGCGTCTCTGGCAGCTCGAATTCTCCCGTATCTACTCTTTTCATGGCGAGTTTTCTATCTCTATCATTCATGGTGTTATCTCCTTATTATTACCAGCATCAGTGGTAAGTGGTGTCAGATGCTCCCTGAGGAACCGTGGGGGATCTGACACTGCTTCTCATCGTGCTTTGAGGTTGACATCAGGCCTTGACATGAAGCCTTGGCTTATACTACGATAAGTGTGTGTGTCTCATACATATAGTATACAGTCTTGTATATCATGTAAATTGTAAATCGTGGAATGTCTAGGAGCACATGCAAAGTAACTGGTCAGATCCCCGGAGGAACCGGGGATCTGACAAAATATAGTATAAAAGCTAACCTTCCTAAATCCGTAAGGTGAAAAAGCTTATAGGATCTCTTTCGTTATCTAGAAATTTTAGGTCAGATCCCCTGCGGTTCCTCCGGGGGGATCTGACCAGTTACTACGCACATGGGGTTGTATGCATGCATTTTTGGCTATTTTTTCTTGGATCTTATTTGGCGTTTTGACCGCCTATATCGCTGAAAAGCGCGGCCGCGATCCCAGAGTATGGTTCTTTATCGGGACTTTTTTGGGAATCTTTGCCGTGGCCTTAATCTATTTGCTGCCCAAGGAGGTAGCGCGCATTGACCAGGATAAGTCTGGACTAGATTCCAGCCGCTCCTCCGCGGCGTTGCCTCCTCCGCAAGAAATTATACCAGAAGGGGAAGGCTTTGCGGCCCTCTTGGAGACGCAGACTGTCGAGGCAGCTTTGGACTCTAAGGCCGCAATGTGGTATTACTTCGATAAAGAACGCTTACAATGCGGTCCCGTTGGCTTTCAAGCACTCAGACAGGATTGGCTGGATCAAAAGATTGGGGTCGCCACTTATGTGTGGTGCGAAGGGATGAAAGTGTGGGAAAAAATTGACGATCTTCCCTCTTTGAAAAATAGTTTAGTGTAACCAAACATGCCCAACAAGCTCAAACGCCTATTTTTCGGCTGGGAGGTGACGGCGCCATGGCCGGCAGTATTGCCGCGTGGACGGATCCTAGCAGAAACTGACCGTCATATGACCTTGGCTTTTTTGGGAGAAACATCTGTTGCGCAGTTAGAAAAAGCCCTGTTGGAATTTCCCGGTGCGCCTTTTAAAGTGGGATTTACTGGTAGATTTGACCAGAACCTCTTTCTGCCAGTGCGCCGCCCCCGTGTGGTGGCTTGGCATATGCAGTGGCTGGAAAGCCAAGCGCAGATTGACTCCTTGCAAACTTTTCAAAAAAAACTTGTTTCTTGGCTGGTTGGCCAAAATCTTATGCGGCCAGACGACAGGGATTTGCTGCCCCATGTCACGTTGTGCCGCGCTCCGTTTGTGCCAAGCGCTTGGGCCAAGGCTTTTGTGGAACTGCCTTTCATCACCACCCATATTCATCTCTATGAAAGCCTTGGGCAGTTGCGCTATAAACCGCTGTGGAGCTGCCCTTTACATGCGCCTTTTGAAGAGATTGAACACACCGCCGACATTGCCTTTGTCGTGCGCGGCGAAAATCTCACGCAGCTCTACTTGCACGCCTTCGCTGCATTGGCTTTTAAACATCCACCCATTCTCAAGTACTTGCCCAAAGAGAACCCCCAAGCACTGGAAATTTCCTTGGATGGCGTAATTAAAACCTTGAATATAGCTATCGCTCAGGCCGATGCGGCAGGCAGATGCCCCTTGAAAGCCGTCAGTTATCACGGGGAGTTGCGCTTCGAAGCCGATGAAACGTTAAGTTGGGAGATGATCGTCGATGTCTGAACTATCTTTATTGAAAAAAATAGGCCCTGGAATGTACCTCCTGCCGCAAAACGAAGGGATGAGAGTTCCCGGGCTTGTGGTGGGCACCGACGCCTTGTTTGAGCAAGGCGACATGCAAGAGCCGCTAAATCAAGTGCGCAATGTGGCTCATCTGCCTGGCATTGTAGGCTATAGCATTGCCATGCCAGATATTCATTGGGGGTATGGATTTCCCATTGGAGGTGTCGCTGCTATGGAGGTAGAGTCCGGAGTGATCAGCCCGGGCGGCGTAGGTTACGACATCAACTGCGGAGTGCGTCTGGCCATAGTCCCTGTGCCCTTCAAAGAGTTCTCCTCAGTCTTAAAAAACACCCTGCTAAAAACCCTCTTTCAGCTCATTCCTTCAGGTGTGGGAAAGGAACACCGCGGGACGGGAGGTTTAAGTGATAGCGATTATCGCGCGCTCATCGAAAAGGGTGCTGGCTGGTCTGTTGAGCAAGGGTATGGATTTGAAGCCGATCTTGCGCATACCGAAAGCCATGGTTTGATAGAGGGAGGCTGTTTAGATGTTCTCTCGCCGACCGCCAAAGAGCGGGGCCGCCGGCAGCTGGGATCTGTGGGTTCCGGCAATCACTTCATCGAAATCGGCGAAGTGCAAAAAATATTCCTTCCGGAGACTGCTCAGGCGTGGGGGGTAGAAGTCGGACAGACCTATGTCTTAATCCATTCAGGTTCGCGCGGTTTTGGCCATCAAATCTGTCAAGACACACTCGATGAATTTGTCGGCAAGGGGTTTGCCAAAGGGCTGCCAGATAAGCAACTCGTGGCGGCTCCTATTAAAAGCCCTGAAGGACAGCGCTATTTTATGGCTATGGCCGCCGCCGCTAATTTTGCTTTCAACAATCGGCAGCAGTTGCTGCATATGGTCAGGTTGGCCTTTAAAAAGGTTTGTCAGGTTGAGCCGGCGCACATTCGCCTCATTTACGATGTATGCCATAATATTGCCAAGTTTGAGCGACATTTAGTCAAAGGGAAGCCGCAGCTGCTATGCGTGCATCGCAAAGGGGCTACGCGTGCCTTTGGACCCGGGGCGGCAGAGCTGGCGCCTTTATTTCGGGCCACTGGGCAACCGGTGCTTGTGCCAGGCGATATGGGGAGAGCCAGCCACTTGATGGTGGGGCTGGGAAATCCGCTTACTTGGTGCAGCTCTTGCCATGGAGCTGGACGCGCAAGAAGCCGCGTCAAGTCGTTCAAAGCCTGGAAGGGGCGCGATCCGGTGGAGCATATGCACAAACAAGGCGTGCAGGTGATGGCGGCCTCTTTTGATACTATCGCCGAGGAAATGCCCGATGCCTATAAAAATGTAGACGAGGTGGTGGAAGCCGTCCAAGAAGCTGGCTTGGCCAATAAGGTGGCCAGATTGCGCCCTCATTTGGTATTAAAGGGCTGAAAGCTTTGGATATGCGCGGATTAGCGATTTGTGATATGGTTCACATGTAGGTAATATTCTGTGAAAACTAATCATGGAGGCAAAAAAAAAGGCAGAACACAAGTGTTCTGCCTCAGGAAGTAAGGTCATGAATTTTGGCGGTTAGGCCGTAGTGCTTACCAGCTTGACTTGGTGACGCCGGGTATGAGACCCATTAGCGCAAGCTCTCTAAAGCAGAGTCTGGAAACTTTAAACTTTCTTAAGAAGCCTCTGGCGCGGCCAGTTAATTGGCAGCGGTTGCGCAAACGAACAGGCGAGCTGTTGCGTGGCATTTTATTTATAGCTGTACGTGCATTTTGTCTTTCTTCTTCGGTAGCATTGACGTTAGAGCTTATTCTTTTCAACTCTTTGCGTTTTTCTGCGTGCAATTTGACTGTGCGTTCACGTCTCTTTTGTTTTTCTACGGATGACTTCTTAGCCATATGTTTCCTTATGCTTCTTTAATAGTTGCTCTATTTTTTTCTCGCTGGCCCTTTTTGTCGCTGCTTTCTGTTCGGATCTTTCTTGTTCACGACATATAGACGGCCGCGACGACGGACAAGAATATCGCCTTTAGAAGGATCTGCTTTTATGGATGCTTTAACTTTCATATCGGAACCTAGCTATTCCTAATCTTAGTGTTTTCGTGATCTAAATCTTTAGAAGGAGATCGCATTTTCATGCGTTCAATTTATCCTATGTTTATAGGGGATTGCGCATTTCTTTTCAACCGCTTTTTCGCGTTTTCTGTTTTTTTTAGCTAATCGTCACTGTGCGATAGGTGTCAGAAGGCTTTTTTTGTCGAATGGTAAATGCAGAATCCTTTTCCTCGGTCAAGCATTGTGCAGGATTGGATCGTGAATGAAATTACAGGATGGAAAGGATAAAGAACAAGATGGGAAAGATGAGGAACAAGCTAAGACAGAGCGCAGGTCCCTCCTGTTTTTATCCTCCTTGTACAGTCCCTTATCCTTCCCATCTTGTTCTGATCCTTTCCATCTTGTTCTTATCCT
>PLSG01000526.1 GCA_003164155.1 Parachlamydiaceae bacterium
TTCCATGATATAGGATTGCAAAGTATCTATATCTGCGCTTTGTAGCGTGGGATTGCGCTTTTTAAATTCACTTTTGTCCTTCTGGATAAACATCACCAATAGAGCGTTGAGTTGCATCCGCTCGCGCAGGGTGCCTTGTTTTTCCGCAGCAGTCACAAGGCCTTGCGTGGTTGTCAAAGGGACCGCATTAGCCAAGCTTAAGATACGCACCTCAAGGGCCAGAGCATCTCTTTTGAGTAGGGCCGTTTTTACCATGAGATCAGTGTACAGCACGGTCAGAGGAGCGCCAGTGTCTTGCAAGTCAACCACTGGGAGCTCTGTCGGCGGACTTGAAATCATCTTATCAGCTAAGCTATAGCGTCTTTCCAGAGCAATTAAAGTCGCTTTGAGTTTGCTTTGCAGCTCTATGATGACCTCTTTGGAAAATTGAGGATACTTTTTTTCAAACTGCAGAGTGCTGCCTGATGAAACCAAAGAGAGGATATCGGCCAAGCTTATGCTCCCTTTGTCTAGCTTTAGATGTGCATTTGCCGCATGGCACACTTCTTGGTCATATTTGAAAGTAAGCTGGCGCAACGAACGCCATTGATTTCTTTCTTTAATAGATCCCTCTAATTCGCGCAAAGCGTAAGTGGGCTCAATGCACTGCTTTGCATCGAAAGCCACGTCAGCCAGCAACGCGGCATATTGAGGATCAATCAAGCAATCGGACAGTTTTTTGGCCGCCTTTTCTTCACTTTCAGAGGTAGAGGCCCTTTGGGCAAAAAGACTTTGTATAACTGAGGCGCTGACTAGGGATGCCGGCTGCTTCAAAAATAGGGCCCTTTTTCGCATAACAGCCGGGCTGATTTCTGCCATCGTAGTTAAATTGAGTTTCGCAGATGAGAATGGACCGGTAAGCCTGCGGCTAGCTAATACTTCCCTGTGGGCATCTTTTTCCGGCTTTTCCAGGGTAAGCCATAACTTATGGCCGCTTTCGACTAGCAGATCAAACTCTCTTAAGCCCTCCCGATCATTCGCGGCTAAGGCCTTTAATTCCATCGTAGAGGGAAACAAGTCTGGATTGTGCCAAACGACCTCTAAAAATGCGGCCAAGGCTCGGTTCGGTTCCTCCCCTTGCATCATGCGCAACATTTCTATGCACTGGGGATCCCTGCGCTTGGCCATATTATAGTAAGGCAAAAAGCTTGCACCCATAGCCCTTCCAAGCCTTACGACCCTGTTGCCGCTCCACTTTTCCGGCTTNNGGGGATATCTGCCCAGCTGGAATGATGCGCAGGTCGGATTGGATTCCCTCCTCCAACTCCTCCAGACGGGTTAAAATTTCGGGCGCTATCGCTTTGCCATTTTCTAGCAAAGCCCCTTTTACTTGATTTAGCANNTTTAAATAGGTGGCATGTTCGCTTACCGTAAGGTACTGGGTAAGATACTTGTGTGCCACGGCCTCCCAGTCAATATTTCGACTGAGATAGGGCTGTTCAAAGCTATCGGCATTTTTAAGCAGGCAGGCCAAGGCACAAAGATATACTGCAGTGCCTTTGGGGTCCTTATCGCTGATATCTTTGGGAGAGTCTTTGCCTTCCTTTTTTTGGGGCTGAAGCCTGAGGAACCAATCAAAGATGGTTCTTTCGGCAGGCGAGTAAGGCTTGGTCTTCACAGCATACCCCCGCAATAGATCACAAGCTTGGGGATATTGCTTTTTCCCCAGAAGAAGATAGGCTAGGTAAAGGCTGTCTTGCGGTTTTGTGCTGACCAGGTTAGATTGGGCATCCAGATCGTATATCAGGAAATTATCCGCTTTTTGGGCATCTAAAGGGGGAGCAGGGTTCAGGGTTATTTCCGTGGTGAGAGCGCCTGGCAGCATGCAGCTGTAGTCGATCTCCCGCCGAGGGATGAGCACTTGCCTCTTCCCTTTTACATCTTCGATCACCAGATAGTTTTTAAAAGTTCCCAAGCCTTTGATGCGTTGCTCTGAAGACACAAAAAGCCCCGTATGAGGGCTTCCCAAAGCGGCGCATAGGCGTCCTTCCCTTTTTTCGATGCTCAGCTGCAAGCCCAGGCGCGGCAATTCAATCAGACAGGGCGTGGTCACAGCGCCAGGTAACCCTTCCTTTAAACCAGCCTCATCAACTTTTTCCCATACATTGACGTAGGCTATGTCTTCGATGCGGCCGGCAAATGAGTAATCGGTGCTGTGCTTTTCCCAATGCTGCGTCAAGTCCATTTTCAAACGATGTGCGTCCGAAGCCGAAAGGGCGGGATAGCTCTTCGCAAATGCGCTTAAATCGTCTTGCATCAGAAGGTCGCATAAATGCCCAAATTCTACAGTTATCTGCTTTTTACCCAACGCGAGAAGGGTTTGCTTTGCCTGATCTATGAGCGCAACTTTTTGAGGTTCCAGGCGCTTTCTTTGCCTGGATTGGAGGCAAGTCGCATAAAATTTTTCCAAAAACTCCAGCAGCCTATCCACATCGGCCACAGTAAAAGAGGCTTTTCCGTCTTCCCCTCCGCGTTTATAAGCTGCGCTAAATGCAGCCGAGTCCTTCTCCTGGAACAATTTGGCAATATCTTTTTTCAATTTTGCGTACCTTATCGCATACATCTCATCTTCATTTTCTTTATTTGCACTGATGATTGCCCGAAGATCCCATTTAGCATAGACTCTCCCTTTCACATCCAAAGTCAACAGAAATTTTTCAGCTTCGCCCACCATCCTTTCCACGATGAATTCCCTGCTAGCTCGAGCATCGTAATCGATATCCACCAGGCGCAATGGGGGGACTCCTGGGCTGGCCAGGCGTTCGATCGCTGCTATGCTCAGGTCTGCAGCTACAACGATGCGATAGGCAGGTTTGTCTGTTTTGTGATCCAAAGCCAATATCTCGCCGGGCATTTTTTGCGAATCTAGCAAGGCATCTAAGGGCGCACCAGGCGCAGATGACAGCGCAGATGACAAAGGCATCTTTTGCCAAAACGTACAGAACTCTTTCAAAGCGCGGTTGGGAAAAGGCATTTTAGCTACCACGTCTTCTTTGATGTAGGCATACCAGCGCCCCGCAATTTCGCGTTGCGTGGCAAACATCAACTGTTTTCCCGGCTGTACTCCCAAGACCTGCTCTTGAACAATAATGCGGATGGTTTGATCATGCCTGTTTTGGAAGGTGTACACTCCAGAACCTAGGTAGCGGATATCTTTGAGCGCTTTGCCAAACTGCCTGGCGAATGCGGGGTCTTCGCTTAAGGCTGATGGCAATAGGCTGATGCCTCCTCCCCTTTGGCATATTATCCCCTCTAGGGCATGGAAAGCCAGCGCATCGCCTTCGGTCACACACCAAGGAAAAAGCGTGATATCCCAAGCAGCGCGCGCTTTAAATTCTGGATCAACCGAGCGGATGGCGCCATTGAGCAGCGCCGCGCAAGCCACAGGGTCGGCGCAGAGAGCGTCGCGGATAGTATCAGAAAGCCGCAGCAGTACTTTTTGCATGTGCTGATCCAAAGCAGAAATCTGCAGCTCTTCGGGAAGGGGATGCATGGCTATATGCGCCAGCGCATGCAGAATCCTTTGCACATCGCCTTTAGACAAAGGCGAAACGGCTAGAGAGTAGGCCGCGATGAGCAGGCGCGAGGCCAGCGCTTTTTCATGCACAGATATGCGCGGATTTCGCAATTGTGCTGTCAGGTTTTCCTCTATTTCCTTAGAACAAAAACCTTTTCTATAGGGGCTTAAGATAGGCGCCGCCAGCAGTTTCAGATGGAGAAAGAAGAGAGCTGTTTGCGTATTTTCCAAATCGACAAATTTATTGTAACCGCGCTCGATCAGGTCATGCACATGTGCGGCTAGCGCAGGACTTTTCGTTAACATATTTTCGAGAAAAAGCCCTTCAAATAAGGCATAGCGGAATAGTTCCTGATAATCTTTTTGAGCGAGATTGTCGATATATTTGGCGAAATGCGCCACAAGCTTTCCCACGTGAAAGTCTTTTTCTATTTTTATGTCCCCCATCCAAAAGTTATCATACACTAAAGCCAAGCATAACTCGCGAAATTCCTCTATGTCTTTGGCTACCGTGGAATACTGCTTATAAATACTTTCCAAAGGTTGCCCGCATTGAAAAAGATCCTCGTGGACCATCTGCATTTTTCTACTAAACCTTGTGGGCCCCCGGCCGTCTCTCCAATCCAATAAATCGGCAAGTTTCGAGCTATTCAAATTGTAGGGGAAGGCATGTTTAGGCCTCCTAGTCTCTTCTCCGCGTTGGATATAGTAATCGCTAAATCGCGCGCAATATTTCCCCGTATACTTGTCTACCGTTATTTTGTCTCCCCTGCTATTAAGGTATTGGTATGAACTATGTGCGGTTTTGGGAAAAATGGACCCAGGCTCTCCAGGCAAAGGTATATCTGCCTTTTTCCCCAACATCAGCAGTTGAAAAANNCCGGGACTTCAAACTTAAAAAAATCCCCCCCCACTTGACAGGACTGGGTATGTCCATGTAAAAGGCGTTTTCCAGTGGCCATGGAATAACGCAGCGCATTTTCTACACCCACTTGATAAAGGCTTTTTTCTTTAGCTTTTTCTTCTTCGAGGCCAGGAAACTCTTTGCATAGGCCCTCTAAATCTTCCCATAGCTTTACATCGCCCTCTTTAGCCGTGGGAAAGAGCTTAACAAAAAGCACACCTAACTNNGCCTTCCGCAAGAGAGATAAATCCTCTTTTTTTAACGCGGCGCCTGGATAGCTGGCATGGATTTTTGCCAGCAGGGCTTCTTCGGAAAGCTTTTCGGGAATCTCTCGGAATTTTTCTACGGCCCACTCTATCGGATTTTGGCGCAGACCACTCCCCCATATAAACCCCAAAACATCAACGGCATCGGCATTAAAAATATCAAAAGGAGATCCAAATAAGTTGACGCCTTTAGGTGAGCCTTCGTCAAAGCCATCGGCGAATGTCTCTATTTGATTCATTCCTCTAAAATAGAGCTCAGCGCAAAGATACTGTTGCCGCTTAGCGTGATCGTAGAGATTGAGGTCTTCCGCCGGTATTTCTTGAAATTCCGATTTCAATCCAGGGAGGTGTCCAAACCATTTCCCAGAGATAAAGCCAAGGGGCATCGACCAATTATAGAAATCGGGCCCACACTCGCCAGAAAGAGCCGTTAAGCGGTNNACGGCAAAGCCTTTGTAGAGACTGACTTCGGTCTCTGTGGCGCGCGCTATCTCTACTCGATAGGTGGCAAAGGAGCGCAAGAGCAGTTCGCTCATTTTGCAGATCTCCTGCATGCACTTTAAACGCTGTGCAGGCGTAAGCGTTGCCCAAAAATCACTATCTCTTGTGGGAGGCGGCATCTCGTCCAGCATGTGCGAGGTCAGATCGACTACGGCCTTATAACAGCCTTTTTCATAGAGATGCAGGCAATGCGCATGAAATTCTGGCAATAGCTTATCGATGGTGGCGGCCTCGAGTTTAAGCGCGGCAAAATCCCACGCGCTGCTTGCGTAGGGAATGGCTTGAACAAGCGGGCCGCCGCTTGGTAAAGGCGCGATGGGAAGGAGTGGCAGCTGGCCAAAGTCAGCTGCTGCGGCTGGTGCTTGGGGGGCAAAGTAGATATCTTTAACGCCCATTTTCACCCTATGCGCACTTGACTTTTCGGCTTTGTGAACTTTTTCCAAAACTTCTTGAACTGTGGCATAAGCTGTTTTAAGATCTGCAAGTGATAGTTTGCCATCCTGAAAGTGAGTCAAAGCATCCCTTTGGAAGGCTTCGGCGCCCTTGTGAAGCAGCATCCTGGCTTCTTCGTCATGTTCCAAAAGCTCTTGGCTCTGGTGATAAAAAACGACCAGAGAAATTTTTTGGACAGCAAAATTGAAGGCGATGAAATCGGCTTCAGGATAGTTGGCCGAAAGCTGAGTATGCTTGGCCACGGCGGCCAGCCCCGCCCAAGAACAAATACCCGCATGCTGGGGAGGTGCAAAGAGGACCAGATCTTCGTGTGGGGTGGCCAGCGTGCCTCCTAAGGCCGGCAGCATCCCTTCGTAGATGTCTCTTGCACTATAGGGGCAATCGGGAAGGGCATTTTGCATTTCGATAAACGCTTTAATAAAATGGGACTTAGAAAAGTTGGTTTGGGGGATGCCGCGATATTCGATAAAAGGATAATATTTAGACTGTCCTCCGTCGCGCAAAAAAGGGTGATAGCTATTTATTCCGCTGCCTGTATTATATACGCGCAAAGTAAAGATTCCATTTTCTTGAGGGATCACTTCGTAGTACATGGCATGTCCGTGGGGATCCCCTATCCACCCCCCCGGCAATAAAAAGGGTTGTCCACTTTCCAAATTTTCGGTGAGATGCTGCTTTAAAAGCCTTTGCTTTTCAACTTCGTTAGGACTTTCAAGAATTTTAGAGGCCATCCAGCACCCCTTGATAAGCCGATGGAAAGGGGAATTCGCATACGCGGCTTGCATGGAAGGTTCCCTCTCGATCAAGGCATTGACAAAAGCCAAAACTTCACGGATTTGATGCCCTTCCAAACCTGTTTCGCCGATGAAAGTATCGCCGTGGATGTGTGCAAAGAGCTTTCGGAAATC
>PLSG01000346.1 GCA_003164155.1 Parachlamydiaceae bacterium
CCGCATATCCATTTTGCACAATTGAATCCCCTGATTGCCTTAGATGCTATTCCGGCCAAAATCCCCCTGGAATTAGTCGCTTGGCCCCATGGGAAGAGGCCTAGAATTGGAGGAGTCAGCTCCTTTGGATTTAGCGGTACCAATGCCCATGTAATTATAGAAGAAGCGCCATTAGTATCTAAACAATGCAATTCAATCGATCGCCCCTTACATCTGCTGACGCTTTCAGCCAAAAATGAGTCCGCCTTGCGCGATGAGGTGGCGCATTTTCAGCATCATCTTCAGGCTCACCCAGAAGATGATTTGGCAGATCTTTGCTTTACGGCTAATACGGGGCGGGCGCATTTTGGAAAACGGCTGGCCATTATCGCCCAAACTACTGCAGAACTGTTGAAAAAATTGACCTTGCAGGAATTTGAGATCAGTCCATTAAATGAAAAGCCTAAAATAGCCTTTTTATTTACGGGACAAGGCTCTAATTACCCAAAAATGGGCAAAATCCTTTACGACACCCAGCCCGTTTTTAGAAGCGCTTTGGATGGCTGTGCAGAAATTCTGTCTACCCTGTTGGATCAGCCCCTGCTGGAGCTGCTTTTTCACACGGAAGAAAGTGCAAGTGCTTTCCATCAGCCAATCTACATGATGCCCTCTCTACTAGCTTTTGAATATGCTTTGACAATGCTTTGGAAAAGTTGGGGTGTTGTACCCGACTATGTAATGGGACACAGCTCCGGGGAATATACCGCGGCCACCATAGCTGGAATCATAAGCTTGGAAGATGCATTTAAGCTCACCACAGCGCGCGGTCGCCTAGTCCAATCCCTGCCGACTGGTGGAGCAATGCTAGCGGTCATGACCGATGCAGAGAGTATGCAGCAAGCGTTCATTCAGTTTGGATCAGAGGCTGAAATTGCCGCAGTGAACGGACCAGAGCAAATAGTCATCGCCGGAAAAGAAAGCGATGTTAGCCAAATAGAGAATTTTTTTAAACTGCGAGGAGCCAAAACCCATCGCCTCGAAATTCCGTTTGCCTCGCATTCAAAACTCGTAGAGCCAATCTTAGATGAATTCCGACAGATTGCGCAGTCTATTGCTTTTCATCCCCCCCACACAGATCTCATTTCCAATCTCACTGGTGAAATTATTAGCGCTGCTAGCATAAATGCAGATTATTGGGTGGATCACCTGCGCCATGCAGTGTGTTTTTATAAAGGGATGGAACTGCTGCACGCTTTGCACTGCCTGGTCTTCTTAGAAATTGGGCCACATCCCGTTTTGCTTGGCATGGGGATGGATTGCCAACCAAATGAATTAGGATTATGGCTGCCAAGCTTAAGAAAAGAGCATGCAGAATGGTCCGTGATTTTGGATAGCCTGTCACAGTTATATCTGAGTGGTGTGCAGATCGATTGGAAAGGATTCGATGCCCCCTATCATAGATATAAAGTCGCTATTCCCACTTACGCCTTTCAACGCACTAGGCATTGGATTGATTTAACGCAAGCCAAAATGAAAAGAACACCCTATGCCTCAAAATCACACCCACTATTGGGCGCATTAGTCACGGCCTCTATAGGGACAATGCACGTTTTTGAAAATGCGCTCGATTTAATCAATCTACCCTATCTAAAAGACCACCGCATTTATCACCACATCCTGTTTCCAGCCGCAGGCTTTATCGAACTGGCCCTAACAGCTGGAAAAAAATTATTGCACACCGATGCGTTAGTTCTAGAAAACATTTCTATCCAAGAAGCCCTATCTTTAACTGAAGATCAACCAAAACGCTTACAGACATGGTTAGAGGAGTCCCCTCCTGGTAAATTCACGGTTTCAATCTACGGCGAAGATAATGCATCAGCAGAAACAGATAAATGGCATTGCCATGCCACAGCCTCTGTATGCCAAGGACAACCCGATGAAAAAGGGACTATTTCTTGGAAAGAGGCTCTGGAGCGCTGCCATAAAGAAATAACCCCTTCAAAGCTATATCAGGCAACCCAATCCTTGGGATTGGATTATGGACCTGCTTTTCAAAGTGTCCAAAAACTTTGGATAGGGGAAAGTGAAGCGGCGGCAGAAGTGCGTATAACAGCAGATGCGACGGGCTATACTTGCCATCCAGCTCTCTTAGATGGATGTCTGCAAGTCTTAATAGCTTTGGTTCAAAATGTCTTAACTAAAAAGCAAGAAGTTTATCTGCCGGTAGGGATTGATCGTTTTCAAATTAATAAACCTCTCCACTCTTTTGTTAAAATATATGGAAGTTTAGCATCTCCACTAGGTCAAGATGTTCTGGTAGCTGATTTTTACTTCTTTGATGGGGATGATCATCTCATCGCCAGCATCAATCGTTTGCGTGTAAAAAAAACCACCGAAGCTGCGCTACTAAAGATTTTGCAGCGCAATCTGCCATTAGCTGATTTACTTTATGCGGTAAAATGGCACAATCAATTGGGTTTAAACCCTATTGAACGTCCAATCACTGTGGACTACTTTCCACCTTTTCACACTATCCACGAAGGTAAGGAGTTGCAATATAAGTTTTGGGCAGAAAAAGAAGAAGTGCAAAATATTTCTAAGTTCAATCTAGCTCGCAAGCAATTATGTGTAGATTTTGTGCAAAATGCTTTGACGCGTTTAGACATAAAGTGGCTTAAAGGGCAAAATATCACAGAGGAAAGCATATGGAGCCAAACTCAAATTTTGCCTCAGCATAAGAGCCTGTTCAAGCGGCTACTGGATACTCTATCAGACGAGGGACTCTTATTTTCCAACCAAGGTGGTTGGCAATTCCAACCACCTCTGAAATTAAAAGATGTTAAAGAAGCTGGTGCAAAGCTGCTGGCAGCTTATCCAGCATTTAACATTGAAATTCAATTGCTGAGAAGATGCGGAGAACATCTGGTAGAGGTATTACAAGGCAAACAAGATCCGCTGCAACTGATTTTTCCTGCCAGTGAAGCATCTTCTGCCGAAAATTTGTATGAAAAAGCCCCTTTGGCCAAAGTCTTCAACCATATGGTTGAACAGGTTATCAGCTGGCTGATAGCCAAGCGGCCTCTCGATCGTCCTTTGCGCATATTAGAAATTGGCGCCGGTTCAGGCGGGACTAGCTCTTTTGTTCTTCCTTGTCTTTCTAAAGAGCAACTCATAGATCAAATCGCATATGTGTACACTGATATTTCCCCACTTTTTTTAACTAAAGCCCAAAGTAAATTTAGCGCTTACCCATTTATCCGTTACGCTCTGTTAGACATAGAAAAAGATCCCCAAGTGCAAGGTTTTGCACGGCATCAATTTGACATAATTATTGCAGCAAATACTCTACATGCCACTCAAGACATGCATGAAACCTTGCAGCATATCCATCAGCTATTGGTCGCGCAAGGCGCCTTAGTGCTGCTAGAAGGCATTCGTCCTGAAATTTGGTTGGATTTAACATTTGGGTTGCTTGAAGGTTGGTGGCGCTTTAAAGACACTGAAACGAGACCAAATTATCCATTGCTCGCTCCTGCGGCTTGGGAAAAACTGCTCCAAGAATCCGGGTTTAGAGATGTTGCGTTTTTGGCCGGTGGCGAGGGTCTTGAAAAGATGACGCAACAGGCTGTCATTCTGGCTCAAAGAAGTGCACAACCTATTTTGATTAATAAACTCGAGAAGGCCCTATGGGTTATTTTTGCAGATTCAGGTCAAAGTAGCATCGCCCTGGCCCTGACAGATGAATTAGAACAGCATAGCCAGAAAGTTGCCTTGATTTATCCCCATGATACATCCCAGGTATATTCTCGCAGTGAAAATGATATCTTTCATATAGATCCTAACAAGCCAAGTGATTTCATAAAGTTAATCACTGATCTATCTCAAGAAAGAATACAAGGTTTCGTCTATTTGTGGGGATTAGAAAACAATTCAAGCGCCAAAGATCATACCACAGATGACTTAATGCATGCTCAACAATTAACTTGCAGTGGGGTGATACATCTCGTTCAAGCGCTAAAAAAGGTCCCTCTAAAGGAGGAGCCGAAGCTGTGGCTTATCACACAAGGCTCTCAATCCATCGAAAGTGAAATTCCGGAAGGCTTTAGCCAAGCAACCCTTTGGGGAATTGGAAAAGTAATATTCATTGAACATCCAGATCTTAGATGCACACTCATTGACTTGGATCCCATGAAAAATGCCTGCAAAATGGGATATACCCTTTTCAATGAATTGTGGAATCTCGATCGGGAAAACCAAGTGGTTTATCGCCATGACAAACGCTATGTGGCGCGTTTGGTTAAAGAGAACAACATTCAGAACCAGCCGTCAACTGAAATGTTGAAAATTTCTTCAGAGGGAAGTTATCTGATTACTGGAGGGCTTGGCGGCCTGGGACTGAAATTTGCTGAATGGCTAGCACTGCAAGGGGCTAAGCATATCATTTTAGCTGGACGCAGACCTCCCGATGAAGCCTCCGAGGGTTACATCAAAGCCCTTTTGGCAAAAGGGGCGCAGATTGAGACCATTCAACTAGACGTTGCGGATAAAGTTGCTGTGACTGCAGTGATCAATCAATTTGGGCGGAAATGGCCCGAATTAAAAGGCGTACTGCATGCAGCCGGCGTAGTCGACGATGCCGCCTTGATGAATCAAAACTGGAATAAATTCAGTCGTGTGTTTGGACCCAAAGTTTACGGTGGCTGGAACCTGCATCATGCCACGCAACATCTGAGCCTTGATTACTTTATATTATTTTCTTCTATCGCCGGATTATTGGGAAGTTCAGGTCAAAGCAACCACGCCGCCGCCGATGCCTTTCTTGACGCCTTGGCGCATTACCGCCATGCTAAGGGGTTGGCCGGCTTAAGCATTAACTGGGGAGCGTGGTCGGAAATTGGCGATGCAGCTGATAAACCCCATAATATCCATTTAGAGCCTAGGGGAATTGGTTATATTGATCCTCTCACAGGTCTTCGAGCCTTTCATGAAATACTCATGCAAGCTAATCGCATTGTCCAAATCGGTGTCACACCGATTGATTGGAAGAAGTATTTTGAATGCACTGATAAAAGTCAAGCGTGGTATTCAGAGATAATACAAAGCCTCGATACCAGCTATATTTCACCTGAAAAATCCGCGAACTTAATTGAGATACTGCAAGAGTCGCCAGCTGAACGTAAAAAAGAGGTCATTCTTGATTTTGTGCGCAGCCTTATCAGTCGAATAATCAAAATGCCTCCAGGTAATATTGTGGATAAAAAAGGTTTTTTTGAAATGGGAATGGATTCTTTAATGGCGGTTGAAGTTAAAAATGCTCTGAAAAACCATCTAGGCAAAAGCTTTGTCATTCCTGCTACATTAGTTTTTGATTACCCTTCGGTGAATAAACTTGCTGACTATTTGGAACAAATATTAGTCAAAAAAGACTTAAGTAAAGAGCCCTCTCCAAATATGCAAAAGAAAAATAGATTAGAAGAACCCCTGATTGCGCTTGAAAAAATTAATGATGCACCCCAGATGCTGCGTGAATCGGTGAGAGAACCCATAGCAGTTATTGGCATGGGGTGTCGTTTTCCAGGAGGTTCTAACAATCCGCAAGCTTATTGGGATTTGCTGGAAAAAGGAAGAAGTGGAATAACATTGATTCCAAATACCCGATGGGACAACGCGCGCTATTACGATCCCGATCCCGAGGTACCCGGGAAAATATATATCAATCAAGCGGGTTTGATAGACCAAATTGACCTTTTTGATTCCTCTTTTTTTGGCATAAGCCCAAAGGAAGTCCTTTCAATGGATCCACAGCATCGCATCCTCTTAGAAGTTGCTTTAGAAGCTTTAATGCATGCCTGTCAAACTCTGGATAAGTTGGCCAATAGCAAAACTGGGGTATTTGTAGGTACTTCTTCACATGACTATTTTTCAGAAATTATCAAAAATGGGGATCTAAATGAAATAGATGCCTATTTGTCTACGGGAAATAGCTCTAGCTCTGCCGCAGGGCGTTTATCTTATTTTTTTGATTTTAAGGGACCTGCCATGGCGATAGACACAGCCTGCTCTTCTTCTTTGGTCGCGCTGCATTTGGCATGTCAAAGTTTAAGAACAAGCGAATGCCAGATGGCCTTAGCATGTGGGATTAACCTAATCCTTAGCCCCGAAGTAATGATAAATATGTGTAAGGCAAAGATGCTTTCCCCAGAAGGAAAGTGTAAAACTTTTGATGAAAGAGCAGATGGTTTTGTAAGAGGCGAAGGATGTGGCGTTATAGTATTGAAAAAAATCAGTGATGCGAAACGCGATGGTGACAGAATCTTAGCCCTAGTGCATGGCTCAGCTGTTAATGAAGATGGATCAACAGCTGGTTTCACAGTGCCAAATGGCTGGGCACAACAAGAGGTGATGCGGCAAGCTCTAATAAATTCAGGCATCCGTGCCGAAGAGGTGGGATATGTGGAGGCGCATGGTACAGGAACATCGTTGGGTGATCCAATCGAGCTGCGTTATCTGTCAAAGGTGTATAATGAAAATCGCATTCCCTCTAATCACTTAATTGTGGGGAGTGTAAAAACAAACATTGGGCATCTTGAATCTGCCTCTGGTATTGCAGGAATAATAAAACTCGTGCTTGCTTTGCAGCATCAGCTAATTCCCGCACATCTTAATTTTACTAAGCTTAATCCACATATTGGCTTAGAAGCATCCCACATAGTAATTCCAACTGAAAACCTTCTATGGAAAGTAACTCCCGGCAATAGACGCATTGCCGCAATTAGCTCATTTGGATTTAACGGTACAAATGCCCATGCTATATTAGAAGAGGCCCCAATTCAAGAAAAGCAGCTTAATGTCATAGATCGCCCAATGCATCTTTTAACTGTTTCGGCTAAAACGGAGGTGGCACTGCAAGATTCATTGGAGCGATACCGCCAGCATTTAACGGCTTGTCCACTAGAAGAGTTGGCAGATCTTGCCTATACGGCTAATACCGGACGAGATCATTTTAAGATGCGTATCGCCATTGTATGTAAATCAACCTCAGAACTGTTGTCAAAATTATCCAGTCATGATTTTAAGATAAGCCAGGCCCCGGTTCAATCGCCCAGAATAGCATTTGTGTTTACAGAAGAACCATCTGCCNNACCAGTTTTTAAAGAAGCCTTAGATCGGTGCGTAGGCATATTTGATACACAATTTGACACCTCTCTATTGGAAACCCTATTCCCCTCTAAGGAATCCTTTTCGAAGGGCGATCAAATCTATGATACGCAAGGCGCTCACTTTGCCTTTGCATATGCTCTAGCAGAACTTTGGGAAAGCTGGGGGATAATCCCAGCCTGTGTAATGGGTTTCGGTTGGGGTGAATATGTGGCTGCAATTATTGCTAAAATTCTCACTTTAGAAGATGCCTGCAAGCTTTTTTCAGCACGAGCGAACTTAATGAAATCTTTAGCGGCACATGCAGACTTGTCAGAGGCCCTGACAAAAGAATTTCGAAAACTAGCACAGTCAATCGCTTATCATGAACCTCAAATGGAAATGCTTTCTCATGCACATGATAAAATGATCAGTTCAAAGGGCATCTCAGCAGAGTATTGGTTAGATCATCTCCGTCATCCGCTGCAGCCTGATGAAAGCTTTATGCATTGGCAAAAGCTAAATTGCCAAATATTTTTAGCGATAGGTCCTCGGTTCAGGCTATGGGATACGCAGCAAATTCAAGATCAACCTTCAACCCCACGCCTGTGCTTAGACAGCCTTCGATGTGGAGAAGATGATTGGCAAGTGCTTTTGGAAAGCCTGACACAGTTATATCTACATGGTGTACAGATAGATTGGAAGGGTTTTGACTCGCCCTATCACCGCCAAATGGTGACTCTGCCCAGTTACCCCTTCCAAAGGCAAAGCTACTGGGTCAAAGCAGCCTCCGTTCATCCTCCAGTCGCGCACAAACGTCAGTTAATCCATCCTCTATTGGGAGAGTTCATTTCTTCGCCTTCCGATGAAAAGCAATTTGAAAATGAAATTGACCTAACTGCTCTTTCCTATCTAAAAGACTATCAAATCTATGATTCCATCCTATTTCCCACAGCTGGATTTGTCGAACTGGTCCTCGCAGCTGGAAGGCAACTGCTAGAAATAGAATGTGTAGTGATTGAAAGCCTAACTATCCAGGCACCGTTACTTTTGACGCAAGAAAACCCCCAGCGGATTCAGCTCCTAGCTAAGCCCGAAGGTGGCGATAAATATTCCATTTCCCTTTACAGCCAAAAGCAAGACCCCAAACAACAAGTCTGGTATTGTCTCTTAAAAGCCCAAGTGATCTCCTCCCCCATAAAATTTGACCTTCCCCTAAATTGGGAAGAGCTGCGACAAAGCGGCTCCTCAAAAGTATCAATTCTCGAAGTCTACCAAAGTTTAAAGCTACAAGGCATGCATTATGGAAAATTATTCCAAACTATCCAAGAGCTTTGGATAGGCGAAAACGAAGTGATAGCTGAACTTCATAGTGATCAGGAGCTCGAGTGCCATTGCCATCCCTTGCTTTTAGATGGCTGTCTGCAAGCCCTAGTGGTCCTAGCAAACCGAAGTATTTCTGAAAATCCAGAAAATAGAACCCCAACTGAAATTTATTGGCCCATCGGCATTGACAAGGTGACATCATTTGGGAATTGGGAGACTACAGTGCGGATGCATGGCAGCATAACCAGTTGGTCAGAGGAAACTTTTTCCGCCGACTTTAAGGTTTTTTCTGCCGATGGAACCGTATTGACCTCCATTGAGGGTTTTAGAGCTAGAAAAACTGCACAGTCTGATTTAAAGCTGATGCTAAAGAATGAAGAGGACGTCAGCCATTGGAGTTATCAGATTTTCTGGAGATCAAAGCCTGTGATTGCCGCGGAAAACCCCATTGAACAGCTAACAGGAACTTGGCTCCTCTTTGTCGACAAAGGTGAAATCAGTCTTTACATGCTTGAGCAATTTAAAATTAAGGGCATTCGACACATTGCCATTGAACCTAACAACCCACTCTATCAAAACAAAGAAGATATTTTAAAACTACTTCAAGAGATCTCTCGAGCGGACAGCTTACAAGGTATTTTGTTTCTTTGGGGAGCAGCCTTACCTTTAACAGAGCCTACACTGGACTCTATTTTAACAGAACAAAGGCTAAGTCTCAAAATGGCCCTGCATTTGGTACAGGCCTTAATCACTTCGAATCCAACTAAACTTCCACTTCTAAACTTCGTGACCGTGGGAATCCAACCTGTAGCTGATTTTCCAACCACTTTAATTCTATCGCCATTCATCGGATTTTATAAGACTTTATGCTTTGAAAATCCCGAATTACTATGCCGTCATATCGATCTGGATCCACAGGCAGCTATCTTACAAAACGGACCACACCTCCTGAATGAACTATCATCAAAGGATAGAGACGACCAAATTGCATATCGTCAAGGACAGTGCTATGTTCCCAGGTTATTGCATTTAAGCACTGTTAAACGCAAAAAAAAAGAATTAAACAGCTCTTTTGCTAAGTCCCTTGACACCAAGGTTCAAGAAAAGCAAGAGAACCTATTTTTACAGCCGCCTACTTGGCCAAAGGATCTAGATCCTCCAAAACACCTGAGCATTGATCCTCAAGGTGGTTATCTAATTACTGGAGGACTTGGCGGCATAGGATTAAAATTGGCTGAATGGCTAGTGTTACAAGGTTCTAAATTCATGGTCTTAGCCGGAAGAAATGCTCCTCCCCCCCTAGCTTTAGAAATGCTAGAGAAGATGAGAAATCAAGGTGTAAACATCGAAACTATCCAAATCGATATCTCTGACTCATCCATGGTAGCAGCTTTAATCCAAAAATTTGGACAAAGTTGGCCTGAGCTCAAAGGAATTGTTCATGCTGCCGGCATAATTGATGATGGAGCTTTGTTAAACCAAAATTGGACGCGCTTCGAAAAAGTTTTTGCTTCCAAAATTGCAGGTGGCTGGAACCTCCATGCAAATTCACTCCATAAATCTCTGGACTTCTTTATACTCTTTTCATCGATAGCTTCAGTTTTAGGAGCCCCAGGCCAAAGCAATTATGCTGCCGCAAATGCTTTTCTAGATGAGTTGGCCCATTATCGCTTCCAAAAAGGCCTACCGGCATTATCAATAAGCTGGGGACCTTGGCAAGAAGTGGGAATGGCCGCACAATTAGCCAAGCAACATAAAGCTAGTGGTTTGACGCCTTTCACACCTGAGCAGGGAATAAAAGGTTTGGAATTTACATTAAAACAACACACGAGCCACATTCTTTTAGCTAAAGTCGATTGGAAAAAACTGCTGCAAAAAACTTCTGGCGATCGACCTTTTTTTAGCGAAATCCTTCCTTTGCAGCAAAACAAAGAAAGGCACACAAACGTTCTTGCGCAACTTCAAAGGGCAATGCCAGATAATCGAGACAAAGTATTAAGAGAACACTTGCGCCAGTTAGTACGGAAAATTTTAGGTCTATCTCCACATCATTCACTCACTGATCAACAGGAACTTTTTGAAAGCGGCATGGACTCTCTTATGGCCTTGGAACTAAAAAATCACTTACAAAATGATCTAGGCAAAACGTATCCGCTCTCCTCAACCTTAGCATTTGACCATCCAACGATTGAGGCTTTAACCTTATACCTCAAAACAGCGCTATTTCCAGAAGAAAGAAATGAAAAAACACAACTTGTCAGCGAATTTACAGAGTCTGAATCTAAAACTCAATCAAAAACGATCTCGGCTGAAAATCAAAAAGCATTGAGACTAAATATTCCCAAGGAAAAGTCATGGGTAAGTACTTTGGCATTAAATGGCATCTTAAAACTCATGCAGTTTATTTGGGAAATAAAGGTTGAAGGAATTTCCCATCTTCCGAAAGAAGGTCCCTATCTTTTGTGTCCCAATCATGCATCGCATTTGGATCCATTTTTTTTAACTGTTTTTTTAAATTCTGCGGAAAGAGCTAAACTTTATGTGATGGGCAAAAAAGAAAATCTTGAAAATATTTTCACAGCTGTATTTGCAAATTTGTTAGGTGCAATTCCAGTTGATCGAACAGGAGATGTAGAGCCAGCCCTCCAGGCTTGCCTTTCAGTTTTACTGGCGGGTAATATATTAATCATTTTCCCTGAGGGCACAAGAACGCGCGATGGAAAGCTTGGCGTATTTCGCAAAGGCGCAGCGCGTTTGTCTCGTATGGCCAAAGCTCCTGTAATCCCAGTTTACATCAAAGGGGCATTTGAACTATTTCCTCCCCAAAATTGGTTACCTCACCTATTTAACTGGCGAAAATTAAAACGATTTGAAATAACCATTGTTTTTGGGGAACCTCTGGTGAGCCACCTGAATCCCCTACAAGTAGATTGCGGCGATGAGACAAAAGCGGAGGATGAGGATAGCTTATTTACCCAAAAGTTAGAAATAGCCGTGCGCAACTTAATAAAAAACTAAAAATATAAAAGACTCCTAAATCCACCAAAAGTTATGCTTTTCACGTGCGCAACCTTACGATTTAACATTATTGTTTTGGCTAAAGGGTGAGCGTTTGGTGAATCGCAACCACAGATAGATGAGCACGCACCCACTCCCGCCTAATAAGGCTAGAGTTTTAAGACTAGCCCGCAGGGCGTAGATATTGCTCTCGGTCAGCAAGGCCCGTTCTTCACTAGTGACATTTCCAATGATTTGAAAACCAAAGATTGACTCCGATAGCCATCCACAAAGTGCCGGGCTAATGTTCAACATCACAAGCTGAATGAGTCTGAACAAAGCAAATACATGCGTTTTCTGCGCAGGATCGACAATTTCGCTAACCATGGCGCTGTTATTCAAAAATCTGCTGACTATGCCAAATAACAGCAAGATGCCCAGAAATATGGGATAGGATTTTTTATCCGGGGCAACCTCAACCAACAGGATATAGAACATAATTGTGCATAATATAATGCTGCAAAGGGAAAAATCTAACCTGCCATAAAATGGTTTTTTGGCAGCCAAATGATCGCTTATTCTCCCTCCCACCGTCAACCCAATCACCACACTTGCAAAAGAGAAAATATACAGCACAAACATCTGCACTACAGAAAAACCGATCATCTGGCCCAGCAGGATCAGAAAAACTGAGCCTCCAATGGCCAAGAAAAGGGAGGCTTCTGCTCCAAATAATAAGGTCAGAGTAGGAGATTTTACAATGCTCTTTATGGTGGATAAAGAAAATAAATCCACGAAACCATCCCAACCCATTTTTTTAGAGGATTTAGTGGCCGGCAAACCTCTCAAATAACGGAGTACGTAAAAACTTGTCAGCAATTGCACACAAGCTAAGCTAAAAACAAAGATGCGCCATTTTTCAATACTATAAAGCGTGCCTAGGGAAAAAATAGTCCCGCACATAATCCCCACAAATAACCCCAATTCGCAGCTTATGTTTAATTGGCTTATCTCGCGCCCCACGCGTTCTTTTGCGGCCAAATCGATGGTGATGTTAATCAAAGCTGGCATAATCAAGGCAAGCCCAAAACCTTGAAGCATACAACTCAAGAGAAGCTGAAAGTAATGCGTAGACAGGGATGTGGCAAAGGTACCTATGCTCAGCAGCATGAGGCCAAAAGCCGCAATGTGCGGGATGGAATAATGCGTGGCTAACTTGCCGAACATTACATTTACGAATGCTTCAGAGAGGGCTATAGTTGCGGGCAATAGACCCAGTTCCTTGGGTCCAATACTGAAGGCATTCTGCCAGGTGTAGAAGAGAGGGAGGATCAAAGTGAAATTGATATGCACTATCACCGCTACAATTTTTATTAAAAATGTAGGCCTGACAAACTTGCTGGAAAGATCGAATTTTGACGCCATGTTGTCTCATATTGACAGTTTTTGAGACATGTAGATGTGCTGCCTCTCTCGATTTTTTACAAAGTCGAGCTCTAAAATTGCATTAGATCTTCTCATAGTATTTTTTTCAAGGAGAAATTTATCATCGTTCCTGGGCTTAAGTGTTTCTTAAGGATCTTGCCATGCTAACGTTGCGATTTTATTCACCACTCAGCAGGCCTTCAGCGTGCGATTACCCACATCCTTTCTATTCACCCTCGAACAGGGGTGAGGGCATGTAGCTCAGGGCAAGCGCAACGCAGCCCTGGGAAAGTAAGATAAATATTGCACCCTGAAAGGCATAGTGTTGCACACAACTTTTGTTTGACAAGCTACTCGCCGCGAAATCGCCTCCATTCATTGGGGTCT
>PLSG01000030.1 GCA_003164155.1 Parachlamydiaceae bacterium
AAAAGATTGGCCGCAAAAGAGCGCACAGAACACCAAAAAAAGAATAGTTTTAGGGAACTTTCGCGTAATATATAGCCATTCCCCTTATCTTTCCCATCTTCTGCCCTATCCTCCCCATCCTGTAAATTCACCCACAATCGTATCCCTTATGAGGAGAGGGACCATGGTTGTGAGTGAATTTACAGGACGGGAAGGATTAGGAAAAATGACTATTCATTGACCGAAAGTTGCTCCTGTGATGGTGAACAAAGCTCTTTTTCTGTTATTTAGTTTTTTTAGTGGCTTTTACAGAGGCGATGAAAGCCTCCCACACCTCTTGACCTTCCACAATGCGCAAAGAGATCTGCGCCCAGGCCAGGGGCAGGGAAAGCATAATAGCTGGCTCCAATTTCACATAATCCTTCTCGGTGCACACAAGCATTTGCGCACCTTGCGATTTGGCTTTTTCGGCAAAGGACTGTAAAGCTTGCAGATCTAGGGCTATATGATCTGCGGCGATCAGCTCGGCGACTATTATCCCACCACAGGCTTGCAAAGCCGCGCGAAAGTGTGCCGGCTGAGCAATGCCGCAAAAAATGGCTATTTTCTTGCCCGCAATTGCGCTGATCTGCTCCGCAACATTCTCACCGTGGGGTTGCGCGATCCAAAGCGTAGAAAACACTACTTGCGTCCCCATGACAGGCGCCGCAGTGTATTTTTTTAGGCTGGCTTTGACTTGCCTAAAATGCGCGGCATCTTTGACGTGATTGAGCACGATCAGATGCGCGCGCGCAAATCCTTCGGGACGTTCGCGCAAAAGGCCGCGCGGCAGACAGTAGCCTTGTCCAAAAGGATCATGGGCATCGACCACGACGACATCAAAGTCGCGTTTGAGTTTGCGATGCTGCAGAGCATCGTCTAAAATAAGCGCATGCGCGCCGGCTTGAGTGGCCAAGGTAGCGGCTAGAAGGCGATTAGCGCCCACATACACCGTCACATCTGGCAAATTTCGCGCCAATAAACAAGGCTCATCACCGCAAAATGCTGCATCTAGAGGTCCATTTCCGCTGCGCAACGCAAAGGGCACGGGAAGCTTTTCAGCTGGCGAGCGGTATCCTCTGGAGAGAATGGCCACGCAAAAGGTTTGCTTTAGGGCCTGGGCGAGCATCAGCGTGAAAGGTGTCTTGCCAGTTCCGCCGGCGACGATATTTCCCACGCTCACGATCACTGCCGCATCTGGGCGAAAGGCAGACAACCACCCTCGCTGGTAGGCTAGGTTGCGGCAGGCTGCTGCAGCGCTATAGACGTGGCTGGCGGCGCGCATCATCTCCCTTAGGGCAGCGGCGGCTAATCCGGCACGCTCCCCCTTCATCACCGAAAGGCAGTAAACTTCGCAGGCCGCCCCTAGCTTGGCAAACATAGCTAGCCCCTCAACTTAAGTTAAACAGATGGCTTTCCACCCTTTCGATGATCATGTGCATGGCGGCCATGTGCGCTTCTTGAATGCGGTCTGAAGTAGAGAATCCGTCTATCAGCAGCTCGAACTCAGCCATCCCCTTTAATGGGCCGCCGCCTTTTCCCAAAAATGCCACAGTCCTTAACCCGCGCTCTTTAGCCACTTCTACAGCCTTGATAATGTTGGGCGATTTGCCGCTGGTAGTCAGCCCAATGAATATATCGCCTGGCTGGCCAAAGGCTTCTACGCCTCTTGCAAAAATCCAGTCAAATCCCAAGTCGTTTGAAGTGCAGGTTATGTGACCGGGGTCAGCCAGGGCCAGAGCTGGCAAGGCCGGCCTGGAATGGCGGAAAAAGCCTGTGAGCTCTTCGGCAAAATGCATGGCGTCGCATAAGCTGCCGCCATTGCCGGCGATGAGCACCTTATGGCCGGTTTTAAAGCAGCTGGCCAGGGCTTGGGCAGTATTCTCCATAAATGCTAAAGCCGCAGGGCGGCCAAGTTGCTCTAAAGCGCGTATGCTGTCGGCAATCGACTGGGTGAATAGTGAGTGCATAAAAACCTTAAGGGGTGTTTAGATATTTGAGGCTGAGTAACTGGTCAGATCCCCCCGGAGGAACCGAGGGGATCTGACAAAATGTAGTATAAAAGCTAACTTTCCTAATCCGTAAAGTGCAAAAGCTTATAGGCTCGCGTGCGTTATCTAGAAATTTCAGGTCAGATCCCCCGCGGTTCCTCCGGGGGGATCTGACCCATTACGAGGCTGGTATTTTTTTATAATCCCTTAGTTTTTAACTGTTTCGAACAAAATAATCAACCCCTATCTTTTCTGCTGCTAAGAAAGCAATCCGTCTGATATTCTGCTCGTAATTTTCCATGCCATTCTAGGAGGTAAAGTTTTATGTTAAAAATATGGTTATGTCTTTTCTTAGCGGTAGTCACAGTGGGATGCGGTCCAAGGTATGCCGACTACTTTCCTTATCATGACGACGGGATGAAAAAGCCCACAGTGGCCTTACTGCCCATTACTGACCACTCGCAAAGCGCATGCGGCTGGGACTTGGCCGACGAGCTCAATCAAGCCATCCGCTACCGCATCATGGATAACGGAGAACTCTATCTATGGCCCAAAAAAGAAGTCGCCGCCGTAGCAGATAGCCTAGGCAATGTAGATTACTTTGGCAAAGACATTACCTGCACTAAGCAATTCTGCCCCAGTGAATTCCTGGTAGTCATGGAATTGATCGAGCACAATATCGTTCCATATGAAAAGGGCCTTATCTCCCCGCTTTATCCCTGCCGGGCAAAATCGTGCACTTGCGCCCTAACCATGAAGGTGCGTATACGCGTATTCGACATACGCGGTGAATGCCCATCGATTGTCTTACAAGAGATCTTCCAGAGCAATCACATGATCCCTCAAGAGGGCAACTGTGTGGATTACTCCAAGGTCTGTTTTGGGATGCCAGCCTATGAGCGCACGTATTTGGCGCTAGCTCACCAGCGCATGGCCCGCGACATCGCCGAACGCCTGGAAAGCACAGCTTATTCTTGGAGATAGCTCACAGCTGTTAAGATCCCTCGGAGGAACCGGGGGAATCTGAATTAATTAGGACACCGGAACGGGCACGGACTTGGGTGCGTTCACGTTCACGAATATGTTGGATAGGGCTCTGACATGCATGCAGCTTCGACAAACGTCAGTCTAGAGCAAATAGGGCAATTCGCGCAAACCTTTGGCGTGTTTGCCTTATTTGCTTTGGTTTCGGCTAGGATAGCTTATCGCCTCAAACTCTTCAGCTTGTCGCACCTTCCACCTCGCTATGCACATCTCCCCTACTTCTCTTTCGCTATGACCCTCGGAGCTTTTGTGGCTTTTTTCGCCATCCAGTTTTTCCTTTTTCCTGGGGTGGACAAACTCATCCAATTTGCCGGCGAAAAAGCTGTGCGGTATAAAGAAGTGTGCTATTTACTGGTCATTGCCGCGGGAATGCTAGCCTACGCCAAGCTTAGTTTGACCTCAAAGCAGTGGGCAAGCCTTTGGGGCGGCTCCTTAGAGACCGATGATATCCAAAGTAAGCGGGCTACATGGAAGAGCAACTTTAGATCTGCCGCAATCGGTTCCCTCAGCTGGTTGATCGCCTTCCCCACCGTCTCCGCTCTGGCCACGGGTCTAGCCATCATTTTGGTTTTATGCGGATATTCCCCACAAGAAGTCGAGCTCGAGCAAGTGGCCATCCGACAGCTAAAGTTGGCTTTGGAATATCCCCTATCGTACTTCATTACCTCCCTGCTGATTTGCACCACAGTGCCGCTATGCGAGGAACTTCTGTTTCGGGGCTTCTTGCAAACCTGTCTAAAGCAAGCTCTGGGACGTCCAACCGCCATCATCTGCACTTCGTTGCTCTTCAGCGCCTTTCACTATTCCGCCGATCAAGGCATTGCCAACGCCATCTTGCTGACTTCTCTGTTTGCCTTATCCTGCTTTTTGGGTTTTCTTTTTGAGCGGCAGCGCTCACTGTGGGGCTCCATCGGCTTGCATGCCACTTTTAATGCCATGAGCATCTTGGCCCTCACTTTTACCTAAAAAGTGCACTTCAGCCTTGTAATCTGAATCCCAGATTAGGTATTCTATCCTCTTAACATGGTACCTTCTGTCGCTTAATCACTTATCATCCCTCGGAGGCCCCCCTTGAGACTCAAAAAGATTGAGATCGTAGGTTTTAAATCTTTTGCCGACAAGACCGTATTGGAGTTTAATGCCGGGATCACGGGTATCGTAGGTCCCAACGGATGCGGCAAATCCAATATTGCGGATGCTTTTCGCTGGGTGCTGGGCGAGCAGTCGGCCAAATCGCTGCGCGGCGGAAAGATGTACGACATCATCTTTGCCGGCTCGACCAACCGCAAACCGCTGCCCTTTGCCGAAGTCTCCATCACCCTCACAGACATCCAGGGCGCTCTGCCCATAGAATACGAAGAAGTCACCGTGACGCGCTGCCTGTACAGAGATGGCGATTCAGATTACCTCATCAACCGGCAACCTGTGCGGCTCAAAGACATCCACCACCTCTTTCTCGACTCAGGCATGGGAAAGCAAGCCTTTTCCATTTTTGAACAAGGCAAAATCGATCAGATCATTCAACTCAACCCCAAGGAACGGCGCTGCATCTTCGAAGAAGCCGCCGGCATATTGCGCTTTTTGCAAAGAAAAAGAGAGGCTCTGCGCAAGTTAGAGCAGATGGATCTCAACATGTCGCGCGTGCACGATATCCACCAGGAAGTGGAGAAAAACCTGGCCCTGCTCAAGATGCAAGCCGAAAAAGCCCTCTTGTACAAAGACAACAAGCACAAGCTGGAATCGCTGGAAAAGGGTTTGAGCGTCGCTAAATGGGACGCCTTGGAAAAGAAATGCCTGCCCCTCATCCAAAAGGATAAGGAACAGAAGCTTGTACTCGATCGGGAAAACGAGCAAGGGCGCCTTTTACACGACAAACTGCAAGAAGCCAAACGCGCGCTGGAAGTTAGCGAAAAGGTCTTGCGCGTGCATAGCGAAGAAGTTTATCAGATCCGCAGCAGCAAGGAGCTAAAAATCCAAGAGCGCCATCTCAAACAGGAAAAACACAAAGAGCTCAAGGCCAAAGAAAAAACATATCTGCGCGACTTAGAAGATAGTAAAATAGGCTACAAAAACCGTCAAAAAGAAATCGCGGAGTGCCAAAGAAAGCAAAGCGCTATGGAAAAAGAGCTGAACGCCCTGCAAAGCGCGCTGTCTAGCGACCGCAGCAAGGAGCACCACCTCGACTTAGAAGTGAGCGAACTGCGCCGCGCACAGCAAAAAGCCCAAGAAGCACAGCTTAAATTTATCCAGAAGCACAATCTCTTGGAAAACGAACTCCTCCAAAACAGTGTGCGCCTAGAAAACACCCAAGAAAAAATGGGAGCGCTGCAGCAAAAACGGGATGCGCTAGCACAACAAAAAGCAGATCTTGGCGACGATGTGGCCGAAAAACGGCAGAACCTGCAAACGGTCTCTCAATCCATCGACGGGCAAAAAGAGCACATGGTGGCCTTGGAAGAGCAGGTCGAGGAGATGCACGAACAGGCTCAAGAAGTGCAAAGAGAATTAAATAGCGTATCACAAGAGCTGCTGGAGTTCAAGGCCCGGCATAAAGCTTTGGAGCGCCTGCAGCTGGAAATGGAAGGATTTTCTCCTGGCACAAAGCGTTTGCTGCAAGAGTCAGAAAAAGAGGGCAGCCCGCTTTATGGAAAGCTGGAGGGTCTCTACACGCACATCACCCCCCAACCGGGATCTGAGCTGGCCGTGGCCAACGTCATGCGCGCTTACGCCCAGACGCTGGTAGCCCATACCTACGAAGATTTTCGGCGCTGCATCGACTTCACCGAAAAAAATGGACTCAGCGACTTTTCGGTGATCTGCCTGGAGGGGCTGGCGCCGCCGGCTCTGCATAGAGACACAGAGCGCGCCACGCTTTTGCAAAAAGTTGCCCCGACGCCTTGCGCCGCACACTTTCTCAACAACATACTCACGGCCAAAGACTTGGAGTCGGCCCTTTCCTTGGCGTCCAAGGAGGCGCAGACCGAAATATGGACGGAGGAAGGCATGTTCGTCGACTTCCGCCGGGTGGTATACTGCACCTCGCAGAGCTATAACAACGTCTTTTTGCGCAGCGCCGAATTGAAATCTCTGGAGTCCAAACTAGCCGAAGGCGAGGCCAAAAAGAACATGCTCGAAGGGGCCATCCGCACCATCCAGCATAAGAAAGCCACGCTCCAAGCTGAATTGGGCGAACTCGATAAGAAAATCCGCAAAGAGGAAATGAAGCTCGTCGAAGTCAACTTCGCTTTGCAGCGCGCTGCCAAAGATCTGGAAAAAGCTCATTTGGAACACCGCCAAGTGGAAAGTGAACTTCTCACCCACGCCACCTCGCTTAGCAAACTGAAGGCTTCCATTGCCGATTTGGATAGCAAGCGGCAAGAGGAAAAACACAAAGCAGAAGAGCTGCAGCAGCAGATCTTGGAAAATGAAGAAACCTTGCAAACGCGCGTCAATGACTTGCGCCTGCAGCAAAAAAGCTTAAGCTCTGTGCTGAGTACCCACCAGAAATGCGCAGACGATAACCAAGCCCTGCTGCATGCCCTCAGTCTGCTTGAGTTAAAGAATCAGCAGTCGGGCCAAAATGAGTTGCGCCTGGAAGAGGAAATCCAGTCTAACCGCGAAATGCAGGAGAAAATCGGATACTACCTCGAAAGCGCCGACCACAGTTTAACAGAAGTGGAAGAATCGCTGGCTATCGCCATCCAAAAGCACTTAGACTTGGAAAAAGGGGTGGGAGAGCGCAAAAAGGTGATTGAAACCACCGAGGCGCTCATCACCAAGGCTCTGCAAGGCATAAAAACACTTGAGAGTGAACTCCATCAGCTCAAGGTGGCCATCGCCCAGCATGCCGCCTCAGCCCAAGCCATCGAAGCGGAACTGCAAGAGCGGCATCACTTAAGCATTGCGCAAGCGCGCACAGGTGCTCAGCCCTCCGATCTGACCGCCGAGCAAATGGAGCGCCAGGTGCGCGCTTTGAGAAGCACTTTAGAAGGCGCTGGGGATGTCAATATGACCGCCATCGAAGAGTGTGAAAAGCAGCAGGAGAGGCACCACTTCCTCACACAGCAGATCGATGACCTCTCCTCCTCCAAAGGAGAGCTCAATGGCATCATCGCGCAACTGGACGGCGAAAGTCGCCACCTCTTCAAAACGACCTTCGAGCTCATCCGCACCAACTTCCAGAAGAACTTCAGGATTCTCTTTCAAGGCGGTGAGGCTGACCTGCAGTTCACCGACACCAACGACCTACTAGAGGCGGGCATTGAGATCATCGCCAAACCCCCTGGCAAACAGATGCGCTCGATACAGCTGCTTTCTGGCGGCGAAAAATGCCTAACGGCCATGGCGCTGCTCTTCGCCATTTTTGAAGTGAAGCCCGCGCCTTTTTGCATCTTAGACGAGATCGACGCCCCCTTAGATGACTCCAACGTCGAGCGATTCGTCAATGTGGTCAAGCAATTCGTCGACAAATGCCAATTTCTGATCATCACCCACAATAAGCGCACCATGGCCATCGCCGATGTGCTCTTTGGGGTATCCATGGAGGAAAAAGGAGTGTCGAAGATCCTGTCCTTTGAATTTAACAAGCCGGCCAGACCAGTTAATTCTACCTTGACAGAGTACTAGGAAATTTAAACGCAAAGACGCAAAGGCGCAAAGAGAATAGGGAAAATGTAAAGTTCATTCTCTCATTCATCGAATTTAAAATTTTTAATACAAAGGAACGCACAAAGCACACAAAGGAGGAGCAGGAAAAAATTGCAGACTCAACTAAAGCTCTTAAATTTTCTCTTTCTCTTTGCGCCTTTGCGCCTTTGCGTTTAAATTTCCTAAATTTGCTAACCGAAAAGGTGAACAAGGCCCCATATCAGCCCCAAAAATTTAAAAGAGGCATTATGAAAAAATCCATGACCATTGGCATTCCTAAGGAAATAAAAAATCATGAATACCGCGTGGGGGCTACGCCTGCTATGGTGCGCGCATTTGTAGAAAACGGACATCGCGTTTTTGTGCAAAATGCGGCCGGCACAAAAATCGGATTCGAAGATGCGGACTATGCCGCGGCTGGCGCCACCATGGTAAAAACTGCCGCCGAAGTCTACAAAAACGATATGATCATCAAAGTCAAGGAACTCCAAGAGAGCGAATTTCCCCTGCTGCACAGGGAACAGATTTTATTTTGCTACCTGCATCTAGCACCAGACCCCATCCAGACAAAGCATTTAATCGACAGCGGCGTGGTAGCTATCGCCTACGAAACGGTGACTGATGCCCAAGGCCGCCTGCCCCTGCTATATCCCATGAGCGAGATCGCCGGAAGAATAGCCATTCAAGTGGGTGCTGCTTCGCTGCAAATGATCAACGGAGGCAAAGGGGTTTTGCTAGGGGGAGTTCCCGGAGTTGCCCCTGCCCGCGTAGTGGTGATCGGCGGCGGAGTTGTGGGCACCGAAGCTGCGCGCATGGCTATCGGGCTTGGCGCCGACGTAACCATTTTAGACAAAGATATCAACCGTCTGCGCACTTTGGATGCGCTCTTTGGTCCGCGTTTGAAAACTTTGTATTCTACCTCTTTCTCCATCGAAGAAGCTGTCACGCAGGCCGATTTGGTAATTGGCGCCGTACTGGTCCCCGGAAAGAAAGCTCCACGGCTAATTACACATAAGATGGTCAAAAAAATGAGCCATGGCTCGGTCATTGTCGATGTAGCCATCGACCAAGGGGGCTGTTCCGAGACTTCTAAGCCAACTACGCACGACGATCCCTATTATGTGGTCGATGGCGTAGTTCATTACTGCGTGACGAATATGCCAGGCGCCTGCGCGCGCTCCGCCACCCAGGCCTTGACCAATGCCACCATGGACTACGCTTTGACCATTGCCAACAAAGGGTATAAGCGAGCGCTTAAAGAAAATGTACACCTGCGCGAGGGGCTCAATGTATGCCTAGGACATGTGACCTATGCTCCTGTAGCACACGATCTAGAGCTCGCGTACAGTCCTGCTGAATCCTTTTTGGAGTAACATGCAAGACAAAGCGCGTTATATCATCGGCATAGACTTGGGTACCACCAATAGCAGTGTGGCATATATAGATACAGATATAGCTCTCAACCCCAGGCTTTCCGTGCAATCGCTGCGCCTTCCGCAACTTTCCGCGGAAGGTTTTGCTGAAGGGGGCACCACCCTGCCCTCTTTTTGCTATATTTGCCCCGGCCAAAACTTTGCCTTGCCTTGGATTGCGGACAGGGACTATGTGGTGGGAAAGTTAGCCCTAGCCCAAGGCGCTGACACCCCCACGCGGTTAGTCCAATCAGCCAAAAGCTGGCTGTGCAATACCGCCTGCAATCGACGCGACAAGCTGCTACCCATCGAAGCCTGCGATAATTCCCTCAAACTGAGCCCTGTGGAAGCCTCAGCGCGCTATCTTGGACATATCCGCGAGGCTTGGAACCACGTCATGCGGCAAGGCGACAGTTTGCGCGAGTTCGAACAACAAGACATTATCTTGACCGTACCCGCCTCTTTTGACGAAGTGGCTCGCAGTTTGACGGTCGAGGCCGCGCGTTTGGCTGGATTTACCAAGATGACCTTGCTCGAAGAGCCCCAAGCGGCTTTTTACAGCTGGATAGCGCAAAGTGAAGCTTCCTCTAAGACTGCACCCCATGCCTCAACTAGCGCTTTAGGAAAAAATAAATTGCAGCCGGGCCAGCGCATTCTAGTCTGCGACGTAGGTGGCGGAACCACCGACTTCAGCATGATCGAGGTGCTGGAAAATAGCGGAAAGCTAGCCTTTCAAAGAATGGCTGTAGGCGACCATCTGCTGCTGGGCGGCGATAACATGGATACCACTTTGGCTCACGCTTTAGAGGGCAAGCTGCGGGCAAACTCGCCTGTGGAACTCTCTACTACCCAATGGCTCCAGCTGCAGCAACATGCCCGCAAAGCCAAAGAAAGCCTGATTGGCCAGCTAATCCCCAGCCGGGCGGCAAAACCAGCCAGCCAGGGCTCTGAAGAACATCCAAATCCCCTCTACCGAGTCTTTTTGCAAGGCAGCGGCGCCTCTGTTGTGCAGGGCAGCGCAGCTTGTGAAATATCCTACAGTGAGCTTTCTAAAATACTTTTGGATGGCTTTTTTGGTCAATACACTTGGGAAGAGGCTTTGCAGTTGCGCAAGACCAGTGGATTTAGAGCCATGGGCCTGCCTTATGAAGACGAGCCTTCCATCACCAAACAGCTGGCGCGCTTCATCGCCCAAAATAAATTGTCTGCCCCAGATTTCATCCTGTTCAACGGGGGAGCCTTGAAACCTCAGATTTTCCAAGATGCCCTCACCAACTCTCTAAATCGATGGTTTCCCTCTGTCAAAATCGAGATACTGGATTCTTTCGATTTAGATCTGGCAGTATCTCGTGGCGCGGCCTATTTTGGCAAAGCCAGACGAGGTCTTGGCATCCGCATAGGGGGCGGGGCGGCTTGCGGCTACTACCTCAAAGTCGACATTAAAGGCGCACCACAGAGCCAGGTACAAGATGGCTCAGAGCAAGATGGCCCTGTCCAAGCTCCCCCATCCCCAGGAACTCTTGTTCAAAAAGCCCTTGCGCTCTTGCCGCGTGGATCGGAAGAGGGCAGCACCTACGAACCAGACTGCACTTTCTGGCTTTCCCCCAATACCCCTGTGGCTTTCCATCTGTATAGCTCACACGTACGCCTGCATGATAAATCCGGAGATCTGATTCTCATCGATCCACTGGAACTGAAAGCTC
Source organism: Parachlamydiaceae bacterium (assembly GCA_003164155.1). Classification (GTDB taxonomy): domain Bacteria; phylum Chlamydiota; class Chlamydiia; order Chlamydiales; family Parachlamydiaceae; genus BOG-1457. The sequence goes on from PLSG01000030.1 coordinate 10,816, forward strand.
TGCCTCCCATTCACACTATCTTGCGCTATGGCAAGGGCAACGATGCCGGGAAAATTCCCGTACACCTGGGGATCCGGCTGACCGAAATCGGCACCTTGGAGATGTGGCTGGCCTCTCAAAAAACCACGCATCGCTGGTCCCTGGAATTTCAGCTGCGCGCAGCCAGCGGCGAGGAAAACGCCCTAGCTTCGCTTGAAAAAGGGAGGTCGGACGAAACATTTGATGCGGGCCATCTCCTGTCTGCCCAGACAGCTCTGGAAGATGCCTTTGGCGGCAGCCGCAGCCTCAAACCTGAAAATATCATGGAAAAGCTTGAGGAATTGCTGGATTTAAACCGAAAGGAATGGCCTCCCAGCGCGCTGCGCGGTCTTTGGCCGGCTTTGCTCAAACAGGCACCGCATAGAAAGCTGTCGCCCAAACTCGAAGCGCGCTGGTGGAATATCGCCGGCTACTTGCTGCGCCCAGGCTTTGGCTACCCTCTGGACGACTTCAGAGTGAAGGAACTTTGGAAAGTCATCTTAGGCGATTTAAAAAACCAGCAGGCCAATCTGGCGCAAGCTTCAGATGTCGACCTGCAGATCTGGATCTGCTACCGCCGCATTGCCGGGGGTTTAAGCAAGGGACAGCAAATGCAGCTGGCCAGCTGCATTTTTCCCACGCTAATCAATAAAAAAAATGGTAACATAGAGATACCGGGCACCAAAGAGCTGTATGCCTTCTCGGAAAAAGTCAGAACCTTGGCCTCCATGGAATTGATCGATCACGCGATGAAAGTTAAGCTTGGCAATGCTCTGGTCTTGCGCATCGCCGCCGGCAAAGCGCAGGATTGGGAATACTGGGCAATGTCTAGGATCGGAGCTCGGCACTTGATCTATGGCTCGCTTTCTTGTATCATACACCGACAAACTTGCAGCCAGTGGATTGAAAAAATAGTAAGCAGTCCAGACATAGACCGGGTGCGCGCCGGCCACTTGCTGGGCAGCCTGGCCAGGAAAACAGGCCAAAGAGAATATGACTTAACCGAAAGCCAGCTACGCGCCGTTGTGCAGTGTTTGCAAGGACATCCTCAGCAACAGCGCCTTGAAGAACTCATTTACCGCGAAACCACACTGACCTATGAGGAACAAAACAAGCAGTTTGGAGAAAACCTACCAGCTGGCCTCATGCTGGAAAGTTAGGAATAGGAATTATGACAGCTAAAACACAGTTATTGCTAACCTACCGCAAAGCCGCCGAAGCACTTTTAGCTCAAGGTTGTGTCAAAGAAATCGAATTCTCGGGTGCCACCTACCAGGTGCGCATCGAAGATCCAGACTCCCATACCGATGTATGGGCCTTTGTCCAACTAGACGAGCGGGGCAGCCTGCGCGACTGCTTTTGCTCTTGCGAAAGCGAAGACGAAGAGGCTTCGAGCTGTGTACACATCGCCGCGGCTTTCTTGCGCATCTACAACCAAAAGCCCACTCCCCTGCACAAGCGCTTTGCCGCCTCACTATGGAACACCCTCTGTCTGCTGTACGCCACCCGCTTGGGATATAAAATTGATATCCTCAAAAAAATGGATGAGGGGCACTACCGCCACTCCTCCATTTCCGGCAAAGTGATTTTTTATATCAAAGCTGTGACGCCTAAAGGGCTGTCCACTCTCAAAAACCTCCTCCAAGAGCACCCTCAAGAAACTGAAACGACCTCTCTCAAATTTTCCGGACGCTCTCCCGAGGAAATCCTCTTGTGGAGGGAAGGTAAGCCATCCCCTCAGTTTGGCTACGAACTGTCCTTCTGGAGCGATATAGCCAAGTGGCTGATGATTATGCAAGAAGAGGCAGTACCCTATAAGCTCTCCTTCGACTACTCGCCAACGCAGCTTCCCGCTTACATCCATATAGATTTTCCAGATGTCGAACTGGGATTTTACCTTTCAGAAGCCAACCTGCCAGCCCTCATCCAAGCTTTTACTACGGTAGAAACGCCTTTCGTGGTGCACAACCAATTGGAGAAGGGGATCTCATCCATTCATTACGATGAGGTCAAAGCGGAAATGCACGTTTCCTTTAAGACGCCATCCGAAGCGCAGCAAAAAAGCAAAAGTTCGACAGAGCATGCCCCAGGCTACAGCCTGCAAGGCTGGACTTACGTGCCAGGCGATGGATTCTATCCAGGGGGTGAACAAAGACTGCTCAGGAAATCCATTCTCACCGGCGAAGAGATCACCAAAGTATTGAACGAACACGCCGCATTAATAGGGGCTAAACTCAACAATGCCAAAGTCTACGACATAGCGGTGCAACCGTCGTATCATACCTATTTCGACCGCAGCTGGAATCTGCATTTTACACTTTACGCCTTTGAAAAAGGTGATCTCACCAAACCCCATTCAAAATGCTTTGGGGATTGGGTCTATCTCGAAGAGGATGGTTTTTACCCCATGGGCTCAAACCTCTTCAATGCCGTGGAAAAAGTTATCCCAGCCCAAGAGGTCTCCGATTTCGTCACCTTGCACCGCACATGGCTCAACACCCAAGAGGGTTTCCATACCCATCTGGCGAGCGTAGAAGCGCAACTGACATATTCTCTGGATGCTTACGACAGGCTGGCCTTCAACTCGCAAGCTGACATCCCCTCTTTTTCTAACGAAAATAAGGATTTTGGCACTTGGCTATACATCGCCAACCAGGGATTCTATTCCAAAGTGAGCACGCTAAGCCTATCGCCCATCCGCCCGGGGTTAGTCCTTTCGCGCGACCAGATCCCCTTGTTCATCCGCATGCACAAGGATGAATTGCACTTCGTCGCTGGCTTTTTTAGCGATGATTGTCCAGTGTCCCGCGAGGGGTTGAAAGTAGAGCTGAATGAACGCGAGGTGATCTCCTGCACACCGCATTATGAAGTGCTTGACGAATACAAAAATAAGAATCTGCGCTTCTTCGACAACTACGTCTACATCCCTGAAAAGGGTTTTCACGAAATACCCGTAGATCCGCACATTGCCGAACGCTTTCAAGAAAGAGTGGAGATCACCCCCGAAGAACATGCCCTTTTCCTCACCTACGATCTAGAGATCCTAAAACCCTTCATCGCCGATATCGATCCCCGGCTGGTCAAACCGCTCACCCTTGACCTCGTCACCACGCATATCGATGTCACCGAAATGCATAATGAAGATTATACGCTGCATATGCATTACGCCACCGAACTTGGCACCATCGATGTGGCCACGATATGGAAGAAGATGCGCCAAAAAAAGCGGTTTTTGTTTTCTAAGGCGGGTTTGCTCGATCTCGAGGACACGCGCTTTAAATGGCTCAAGCAGATAAACAAAGAACACATCGACGCCAAAAACAACGTACTCTCGCTTTCTACTTTGGAGCTTTTGCGCCTCAATGCCTTCGATGAGATTAACCTTCCCAAGCAAAGGCCCGCAGAGTTAGCCAGCGACACTGCTTTTGCGCGCACCAGGCAGCTTTTGATTGAACTCAAGGAATTCACCACGCCAGATGCGCCCGAACTCAGCGGCCTCACAAGCCAGCTGCGCCCTTACCAAAGCATCGGAGTGCAATGGCTGTGGTTTCTATACCACCACCACTTATCGGGTCTGCTCTGCGACGATATGGGCCTTGGCAAAACGCATCAAACCATGGGTCTGCTTGCCGCGGTGATCAACCACCATAAAAAACAGGCTGAAGAGCGCCGCTTCTACTTCCTAGTGGTATGCCCCACTTCCGTCATGTATCACTGGCAAGAAAAGCTCAAAGCCTTTTTACCCGATCTGCGCGTGTGCACTTTTTACGGCCTCGATCGCACTATTGAGGGCTTTACCGAAAATTACGATGTACTCTTGACCTCCTACGGCATATGGCGCAGGGAAAGCAAAGTCTTGGGCAATATCCCCTTCGAAGTGGTGATCTTCGACGAAATCCAAATCGCCAAAAACCATATGAGCCGCCTACATTCCACTTTGTTGAACACTCAAGCGCGCATGAAGATTGGACTCACCGGCACGCCTATCGAAAATCGCTTGCGCGAATTGAAATCCCTCTTCGATATCGTTCTGCCGTCTTATATGCCAGGGGACAGCGATTTTACCAGTTTCTTCGTAAAGCCGATTGAAAAAGACAACAGCCAGGACCGAAGTGCTCTGCTGACGCGCTTCATCAAGCCTTTCATCTTGCGCCGAAAAAAAGAAGATGTGCTTCTCGACTTGCCTGAAAAAACCGAGCAGATCTCCCACTGCGCGCTATCGCAAGAACAGCATCAGCTCTATCAAGAGCTTCTACAGCAAACCAGAAGCCGCCTCATCCAGGAACTGCAAAATGAATCGTCCCCCATCCCCTATATGCATATCTTTGCGGTGCTATCGAGCTTAAAGCAAATCTGCAATCACCCTGCGGCCTACTTCAAAAATCCCGACCAATATAAGCAGCATGAATCGGGCAAGTGGGAACTCTTTGTCGAATTGCTAAACGAAGCGCGCGAAAGCCAGCAGAAGGTCGTGGTTTTCTCCCAATATCTGGCTATGCTCGATATCATAGGGTCATATCTCAAAGAGCACAATATCGCCTTCGCCACCATCAGGGGGTCTACGCAAGACCGCTCCGAACAGCTCAGGAAGTTCAACCAGGATCCGCAGTGCGAGGTCTTCGTAGCCTCTTTGCAGGCTTCTGGACTGGGTATCGACCTCACCGCTGCCTCAGTGGTCATCCACTACGACAGATGGTGGAATGCCGCCCGCGAAAATCAAGCCACCGACCGGGTGCACCGCATCGGCCAAACGCGCGGCGTCCAGGTCTTTAAACTCGTCACTAAGGGCACTTTCGAAGAGAGAATCGATGAGCTAATCACCAAAAAAGGGCAGCTGATGGAAGAAATTGTGGGCACCGACGACCACAACATGCTCAAAAGATTCAATCGACAGGATCTCATCGGCCTGCTACAAGATGTTTCGGTGATGGAGATTTAGCCTTGTTCACCCATCAAGGGGTACTTTCGGTCAATGAGTAGCTATCTNNATGGGGAGAGGAAAGAGGCTGAGATTAGAATATAACAACTCCAACATAGCACACCTAAAAAGCTGAAGACCTTTCTCATGCGAAATCCAGGGCTTCACTCCTACAGCCTCCGGAGCTTAAGGTATGCCCAAGCTCAATATGCCCAGGCTAAACCAATCAATTCAACCTTGACTGTGCACTAGTACGTTGTAAATATAGAATTGATAGATAAAATTAGAATTAATAGATTTGGCCACCAACGACTCTT
>PLSG01000439.1 GCA_003164155.1 Parachlamydiaceae bacterium
GAAAATTTTACAGGATATAAAAGATGGGAAAGATAGGAGATACGGCCTGCTTATTTTCTTGTGAGCAATTTAATCAACGCCACCGCCAAATCGGCCAGCGGTACGAATAACTGATCCACGAGTTCCTGCTGTAACTCGGGAAGGGGCTTTTCGCGCATATCCTTTGGCGTGAACCCCTCGCCGCAAAGCGTGGCAGCTTTTGACCGCGCGTAAAAATCATGAAGTTTTAGCATTAATGGCGAAAGAAAACCTTTAGGGGTATCTGAGAAGTAAGTATGCATATACTCACTGCCTTTTCCGACATTCAGGGAGCGCAGCACGGCCTGGTCTTTAGGACCTAAGACACTGTCCACATCCGGAATCATTTGGGCAAGCTGCAAAAGATTATGCGTACGCAGCTGTTTAAATAAGAGGGCTAGCATTTCTGCATCTAAATCTTCCGCACACTGCTTTCTGAGATAATCCATGGCGAGGAATGTGAGCACATTTTCGGCCAGGTATTGCGCCGCAAAAAATAGAGAATGGCCACAGTGAAACAAGTAGCGCGTTTGGGGAGCTAGGGCAATTTCTTCACTCCACTGGCTAAGGCTTTTCAGATGGTAGCGCACATCTTGCAGTGCCCCAAAAAGATCTGCAGGATATGCAAGATTAGAGGAAACACTCTTGATATAGACCATAAAGGTGTTGGAAGGATTTTCGACTTCTTGGAGGGCTGCTTTAAGCATCAATTGCTTGGACTTAATCTTTTTAGCCAAATCCAAGCTTATGCCTTCTTTTTCGTCAATAGACACTGCAGGAACAGCTTCTTCTTTTCCAAAGGCTTCGATCTTCCCTACAAGCGATTTAAAGAGTGCTTCACGCGCAGGCAAGCTGCTAGATGAACTGCTAGCTCTGCGGCTGCTTTCCAGCAGGTGCCATAATATCTTAGAGTGGGCCGTGCCCAACTCGCGCGTCCAAGTATAAGAGGAAAGCGTTTTTAAAAGGCCCTCATTTTCCGGGCGCCCGCAGCCGCGCAATATTTTGGCCGCTAAAGGGAGCTTTTCTGAAGGGATTTTGCGCATGTATGCATGGGGATAGCGGGCATGAAATGTCCAGCTGCTATTCTCACGCGCCCATAGCGCATCTAGCTCGATTCCCAAGTGTGTAAGGGATTCGGCTAGCTTGTGCTGCAAGGTGCTCTTAGGAGATTTTTGTAAATGCACCGCCGTCGCCCCTTGTTCAATCGACTGTCCTCCCCAGTACAAGAACCGCGCATAGAGGCGCTCTTGTTCTGCAATAGGCAAACTAGGACGCAATCTCTCCAAGATCCATTGCAAATTGTCCATAGCAAAAAGCTGCTGGCGTTGAGCGGTTTTAATGGGGAAATGGGTGATCTTAGAGCTTGGCAAAGCAGTGGACAGGTTGATGCCGTGAAATTTCGCAAACTGATCGCGCAGTTCGGCTACAAAGAGACTTGAAGGAGTATCAAAAGAAGAGGTGAGAGGCGCGAGGGTAGGCGCCTCTATCGACACAAGCTCTGAGCTCAGGGTAGTTTTTTTAGGGGAAAGGGAACGACTATCTTCTGAACTCTCATCATCGGACCCACATTCAATTTCAAGAGCTTCTTTAGAGTCTTTTTCTTCGATTGCAGGTTCCTTTTCGCGCTCTTTTTTTTCGTCTAAGTCTAAGGACTCTCTATCTAGATCCATCCATTCGTCATCGCCGCAAAACATGGGAGAACCACAGCTTGAAGATTGTTCGATGCCCATGCGGCATTTTTGAATAATAGGCAGCAGTGTTTGAAATAGAAGTTGAGTGGACAATTTTAATGGGTCTAATAAGACAAGGAGCTTGCGCAGCTGAATGGCGTTTCCAAAGCTTTTCTGCATCATCTCAAAAGCCGCAGCCGAACCTAGTCTTTTCAGCCTATCTTGGGCTAGCCGATAAATGCCCGATCTAAACGCTTCAGGTTTCAAAAAGGAACATAGCGACGTTTGGTCAGCACAATTTCTTAAAATACTGACCATAGCTTCCATGAGCATTTCCACAGAGTACTCCCCTTCAGATCTTCGGCTGTCTTTGGAGGCTTTGACTTTAATTTCTGAAAGAATGCGAGCTTCATTTTCAAAACTTTCCGCAAAGTTTTCCAATGTTTCTACGATAAAAGAATCTTCCATACCGGCCACCGCCCCTCCATGCGGGCAAATTTCTTGCAGCTGCTTCAAAAAAGCGGTCTCTCTCTCACAAAATCCAACTATTGAGCGCTCACAAGCTTTAAGGAGTTCATTGAAAAAGCGTTGAAATGGTTCAGGAAAAGACTTTTGTAAAGTAATAAGCTCTCTTTTTATTAGCTTTTTCAGTTTGGCAGGCGCATGCAGGGTTGATCTCAAGCGCACTTGATTGGCCATGAGCTTGAACAAAGTAACCGTCAGCACGGGAAGTTCTGTTTTGCCTTTATTCTGCACGGTGCAAGTGAAATTTTTTCCGACCAAAAGCTCGATTTGAGAGGCGATATCGTAGCAAATCTTCCCCATGCTCATTTGAAAATTTTCAAAAATAGTGCTCAAAAAAGCTTCCATCTGCGGCGACGTACAGCTGACCCCGGCAAAAATGGCCATCCATTGTTCATATCCCTCAAGCTCCTTGCGCAGGGATCCTTCTGCCCGTACAGTGCCAGGTCCAATTCTCAAGCCAAGATCTAATAGCTTATCTATCTGGGGCAGCAAATCTAAATGGGTTGAGTTTGAAGCCATGGAGAGATGTTTCTTAAACTCCATAAGCCTAGCGTTGGTATATATGCGTAGGCTATCGCTGCGGCGCTTTAAAACCTGAAGCACCTGCAGATCTTTCAATACTATTCTATGCAAGAGCTGGTTTTTTGTGACCAACGAAGCATCTGCGAGCATTTTTTGCTTAACAGCTTGAATGGAGCGGGGAACTTCTTCGGATAAACCACTTAATTCTCTGCAAGTGTTGACATAGAAGGGAGATAACCTTTCAGACAGCTCTTTAGATAGTTGATGCATGTAATGTAGAACCGGCAGTCTTGACTCCAATGTGGCGGGAATAGAGCTTTCAACTATGGGCAAGGCATGCAGATCAGTCTGCAGCATCAATTGGCTGATCATGGCAAGGTGCTNNGCGACCAGCATAGCATGAAAGATTTTGGTGAGAAAATCTGTTTTTTCGACTTTTATATCGCAAACTAAAAGATTGAAAATTTCTTTAGGGGTTAAGGTAGGGGCCTTTGTTTCCAAAGCCCTTTTCCATCCATCGTCAGCTATCAGTTCCATGATGGCCATGATCTGGCTTGGAGCTGCTTGCTTTGTTTGTTTTGCGAGCATAGACACAAAAAGAGTGATCAAACTGAGATTTATGAGGTCTTCGAGCTTTAAAAAGTAAAACTGTTCAAGGGCAAGTCCTGCGTGCTCACTTGGAAAGGTCTCCCATTTTTTCAGAGTTTTCAATAAGTTAGCTTTTTGAATATCCAAGGGCAGTGTGTCCTTGGGCATTGAGAGGGACAGCTGCTCCGCGCTCATTTTAGACTCTTCACCTAATAGACTGGAAAGCGCAGATACTTTTACTTTAAAAACATCCTCAAATTTACCACCGGCTTTTTCCAGTTTTTCCAGAGCAGCAGCCAATTTAGAAGAATCGATCTCCTTTATGCTCTCTCTCATTACCTCTACGCGATGGCTTTTTAAAAAGAGGACAAATCCCATTCCCTTACTGAGGTTGTCACTGGCCAGCTTATTCACGCGTTTTGAAAGCTGCCCCTTCGATGTGGTTGTAGAGGCCATTTCCTTGCCTTCGGCAGATGGCGCAAATAATACCGCTACCAAGGGANNACTGGAGGATGAACTTGAGGAAAGATTCATAGGTTATCCATGTTATTTAAAATTTTCAACATACAGAACTCAACTCATGCTATTAACTGAAAAATGCTGACGAAAAGATACTGAGTCCTGCAGCTTAATTGAAGAAAAAAGAGCCGAATCCACAAAATTAGGGCTGTTTTCTTACATTTGCTAGTCCTTATAACCTAAATCCGATTCCTTCGGATTTAGTACTAGTACACTGTAAGAATTAAA
>PLSG01000458.1:0-18803 GCA_003164155.1 Parachlamydiaceae bacterium
CGGAAAATGCGCCGCTCCATAAGAGCCTCTTTTGAATACATGCCATGTTTCCATGAAGCCATTTTTTGCCTTTTGCGACCTTCAGGTGTTCGTGAACCTGTGGAGTGACCACCGTGGAGGTGGCATTTCCCATTTTTACAGGCAACGCGTCTGCATGGGTGCTTATCCGCCGACCTAGTTTTTGCTTTACACTCTCGAATCATAGAGTACCTCCAACTTTTTTTATCCTAATCCCCCTCCCCCACCCATTAAGTTGGCCGTTATGACAGCCTTTGCGTCCCCTTGCATGTTGATATGCTGCACAATAACCTTTTGCTCTCCCTTGCGACGGTAGCGCATAAGGGATTCCAAGCTCTCGTTGTACAATCTGGAAAGCTTAGTAGCGCGGTTTATGTTGCAATCCCTCTGCTCGGGAGTTGAATCGTTATTTGAAGCCCATCCAAGATATTCCATGCTTTGAAAATGCAAGGCCACTAAGCGGCCTATCAGCATACCCTCGATTTCATCTTGTGGCTTCAATGCGTTAAGAGCGCTTGTGATACCATTGTACAGAGTTGTATAGACCTTATTATCTACACTTGGACTTCCTATGCATGCCGCTCCCATAATCTTACGCACCATCAAACCGGCAAAATCAAAATCATGGGTTCCTGTGGCAGAGCACATGGACGCTTGCGCAAGTTCGGCTTTATCACCCTCACTTCCATTGTTTGTTTGACTAATCACTTTAAATGTATTGTCTTCATTTCTTTCTACATAAACTTTTGGGCATTTTGCTTTCTTATTCATCCTGAAGTTGTCGATAATTGCCTGCTCTTCTGAATTTAAAGGCAAATTGACAACCAGATTTTTCTTTTCCGTGTTAGCTACCGGTTCACTTACCTTCTTAGCAATAGCAGAAATGCTTTGAGCCTTCTTTTTGGTCATACTGTCCCCTTATAAAATTCATGCTACATTAGAAATTGTAATTAAAGTCTTAGGCTCTTCAGAATACTCCTTGAATACTTCTAAAGCGTGTATAACACAATCGTCTCTGTAAATCTTGCCTGACAATATATCTAGCACGTACTTGGCAAGATTGTCGCAATCCGGCTTTACAATGTGAGGCTTCCCAATACATAGGGCGCGCTTTTTCTTCGAAAACGATTCGGGTATCTTCATCATAAAGCGGATACTCACGCAAAGAGGCTCATCTAAGGGCTCATCATTCCACTGGGAAGCTATTATTATCTTGCTGGCTTTCTTCCTTTCCGCTTGTGGATCATACGTAAAGCCTCTGCGTGTAAATTTCGGGCGCGCTGCTGGAATAGGAGGGCCGGGCAAGGTGAAGGTAAAGGTCGGCATACAAGCATCTCCGCATTGAAGGACATAAGCTCAAAACTCAATTAAGCGCCACTGGATCGAAATATCACCACATCCTTAGCAAAGGTCAAGCAATCACCAAAACAGACGTAGCGATCAAACTACGGCCTTACACGGGCAAAAGCTGGCGCCCTGGGTGCTGGTCGCTTTGGTGGATCAATGAAAACCCTGGCTGGCTTTTTCGCTGCCGGCACTGCGGTGCTCGATGGGCTGTCCGCCAGACGGACAGCTTCTAATCTCTTCACCTGCTCGGGGCCAGGGCGCGCGGCATCTAATCTTTTTGCTGGCTGTGCTCTTGCATCGGGCACGTTCTCGGCCCTTGGGCCTGGCAAAGGTGGAGCAATTTTGTTTAGGGGAGTTAGGGGAGTTAGGGGAGTTTCAAATAGCCCACTTATGTATTTTGGCATATATGGCTTATATTATTTTCATTGTTTTCTTTGCCACTTTCTCTTTAGGGACCAAACAAAACTCCCCTAACTCCCCTAACTCCCCAACTTTACCTTTGTGACTCGCCAAGTGGTAGCATGGTGATGAATCCCTGTGGAATCTAAGCGATACCCGTTTTCTATTCGTCCTTTGAAGGAGGCTATCTTATTTCCTAATGATCTCGAATTGATTCCGTTTCCTCTATTGTCCGGTGCAATCTCTTTAAGAATTTCGAGTAATTCAGGGTGATCTTTAGCTTTTTCGATTAAAGCCTTCACTGTGAAACTTAAATCTCCAATAGCGGCAAACCAGGAAGCTAACAAACTTCCCAATGCAACCCTTACAGGATCGGCATTTTCAATTTCTTTTCGGCTTGCGCAAGGATCTACTGCACCAACCCAGACAAGCGCAGATCGCACCCAATCGCTCCAATCTTCAAAACGGCCAAATTGAGGGATCTTTTGTTTTGGCCTTCCAGCAAAATGATAAGCTCTTAAAATCGTTAAGGCTGCTTGAACTAATTCGCCTCGGTTCTCAGGTATGTATTTTTTAAGATCAACTTCAAAAGAACGCTCTTCAGGCTTTTCACATTGCGGATCTAATCGGCATAGGATGGCTCGGGTTGATATATCTCCGATGAAAGTAAGGTTGTTGCCTGTCGCTAAAAATGTGGCATTCGTTGGAACGCTTAAGCTTCTGTTAACTCCCAATAGTCTATCCTTGAAATTTTCTTGTGTGAGAACTGAGCAAAGCGCAGCACTGCCAAAGGGGCGCTCTATATTGTCGAAGCAAATAATTGGATCGCCTTCCGATAAAACAGCTAGCAATCTTTTTTTCTCTTCCGCTTCATTTTCGGCATGGGGAATTACTGTGTTAGTTTGCCCTGTAGCAATCAGCCCCACAATGTCAGCCAATAAACTTTTTCCTGTTCCCATTTTAGGAGCTGTATAGCCATGGAAAGGAGCTGTCCGGATTGATTTCCTTATAAGGCCTGTCAAAATCCCTGATAGTGCAACCGATTTGCTTTCTTCGCCTTCAAAAGGGAATCCAGTTAATATTTCTGATAATTTCTTGTAGGCATTAATAGCATCTTCCTTACTTGGTGAGTGGGGAACAGGAAGAAAGGTTGTTTTGCCAGGATTGAAAAATAGGCCTGTTTCATTATCGTATCCAGGCTTTTCAAGAATAGATCCGTCCTTGCGTAAAGTGGGAGCCTGAATAATTCCAGTCAATACAGCAAGATCCCATTCCCTTCTTGAAATCAAAGTCTTGGCTACCTTTTCAGGGCAATCTTTTTGTTTTAACTCATTGGTTCGTTCATCGTGTCTAACCCATTTGGCTAATTTTCCTAGAAGTTCGCAAATGTGTGTGGGGTCTGCCTCAGCGATCAAAAGAGCTTCGCCTGATCTTTTGAGTAAATGGTTGCCTTCTTTGGATTTTTTGTCTTTGTTTGGCTTTGTCTTTTCTGTCACTATTCTAACAAGCTGGCCACCTCTTTGGTATATACCTGAATCGTTTTCTTCTAGAAGTTTTTCAGCCTGATTTGTCAAATCGTGGATCTCTCCAGGCTTGATTTCTATTTCAGGCAAGGAGGATTCATTTTCTCTATGGCTTTCTAGTAGCCTTGCGCTGTTGCGAATTTGATCAATTTCTTCTTGTTTTTCGCGTTGCTTCTGTTCGCTGTCATTTATTGCTTTAAGTTGTTCAATAGCATGTGGGTCATCTTCTTTTAACTTGTCTTCTTTGATGGCTTTGCTTAAAGAGCCTCTAGCTATAAGGAGCTTTTTCTCTTCCTCTTGGTGTTCTTTTTCCAAAAGGTAAACTCGCGTCAAAATACCATCGGCTTTTTTGCTGTTTTTGTTTTTCTCAAAGTGTTCGTCTGTAGTATCGATTAAAGAGACTCCTTTTATTCCCTTCTCACTTAAGAATTTTTCTACAGCTGGTTTGTTGCCTATGGGGCATGTAAATTTTTCCCATGCCGAATTATAGTGGCAGCCATGATTTTTTTTAAGATCGCCTTTTATTACTGGAATGGCTGCTAACGCTGCATTAGGAAAGATTATCTTAAAAGCGTTGTGCTCTTTACCATTCTTTGCTTGCCTGACTTGCGCATCATTCTGCTGGGGCGGCGGCGCGGCATCGGCGACCTCGGGGGCTCTTTCATTGCCCTGCGTTGTCTCATCTTGGCCATATTGTGCATTGCTTTCTACTTTTAGCTCTTCTGTTTCGTCTTGTATTTCAATTGGTGCCACTGGTATACTCATGTTACGTTTGTTATAGGAAAGCCGTTTAAAGTTGTTAGTAAACGGCTTTTTCATTCTGTGTTTGTCTGCTAAACCGCTGATCCCTTGGGGTAGCGGTTTTTTTGTTTAGTTCGCCTGGGAATTCTACCCTAATTTTATGCTTATCATACAATTGAAAACGCTTGTTAAAACTGCTTCCTGATAGTGCGTGATCGTCTTTTAGATCGTAAACAATCGCTTGCTGCTTGCCATTAGAAGGCCTTACGATACGTCCTAAAGCCTGCATTAGTTTTATTTCTGAGGAAATCGGGCTAGCAAGTACCAAAACAGCCCACCGGTCAAAATCTAACCCTTCGCCGAGCAAAGAAGTCGTTCCGACTGTGATTGCAGCGGTTGCCATCCCTTGCATTGCGTTTTCCCTATCGTTTTTACTTAATTTCCCATGTGCTAATATATGTTTTATACCGCGCCTTGAAAGCATTTCTGAAAGGTTATCTGCGTGCTCTGTTCGGTCGCAGAGAATCAAAGCGGATGCGCCGGCATTTTGTGCCAGGGCAAGAATCAAAAGGTTGCGGTTTGCACTGCTGGTTAAGGCATTCTGGTACTCATTCCATCCCTTAATTATGCCCGGATTGAATCCCGTTTTGACTAGCTGAATGGTTATCGGAACGGTTGCCCCTCGGTTTTCGACTTCTGATCTCTCGATATTAATTAAGACATTTCCCACACTGCGGTATATGATATTTTCAAGCTTATCTCGTCTCGATAAAGTTGCACTCATACCGTATCTAAAACGTGCTTTTAGCCAACTAAGTACCTCACAATAGGTCTGAGCTGGGCAATGGTGCACTTCCTCGGCAATCACAAGCCCTACACTTTCCCCTAGTTCTCGGGTTCGTTTTTCGTCTTTTGCAAGTGTTTGAATCATGCCTATAGTTATGTTGTCGCCGATCTTCCACGATCCACCGCCAATATAACCAGCTTCCAAGCCCATTGTTTCCTTTATAACTCTTTGCCACTGCTCGGCTAATTCTTTTCTATGTACTATTATAAGGGCTTTTTGCTTACGTTTGAGAATGATCTCTAAAGCCAAAAAAGTCTTTCCTGAGCCTGTAGGGGCACACACAACGCCATAATCGGCTTGCATTGACATTTCAACCGCTTTTGACTGATAAGGTCTAAGCTTTATGCCTCTAAGTGCTGGGAATTTAGCGGCCTTAGTCGTGCGCAGGTCTTGAAAATCTATTTGAGCTTGGGAAATGCCTTTGCTGTGCAAAAGGTTTAGCAAGTCGCGGAGATAGCCCGCGGCCAAAATTAAACGCTCGCCTTGAAAGCGATAGGTTTTAATCGTTGGTGCGGTCTTAAAATTGCTACGCCGATATCGTATGTTCTGTTCGTAAATAGGATTGGCAAAGGTGTTGGCTTCAGCGATTGCGGCAACAATGTCTTTATGGTCTGCCAGGCCGTCAATCTCGATTTCTGATCCTATTTTGAGAGTGATCATCGGCTTTTAGCCCCCTTACGCAGGTTTTGACCGCTCATAGATGGTTTTTTCTGCGCCTCCTGTGAGATTGCCTTTTTTTCGCCTTGATAGCGCGATCGCAACCAGCAAATAACGTCACCGCGTAAATAGTGAATGTGTGGGGATACATGAAAATATGGGGGAGTTTGGCCCCTGGCGCGCATGCGACAGAGGTTACAGCTGCTTTTGAAGATATCGGGCAGGTGTTCGATTAGATGCTTGTCTGAGCACACCTCTGGCAGTTTAGCTTCGATAGCTTCCAAAAAATTATTAAGATGCGTGATCATATGGCTCCTTTTTTTACAAAGGAAGCCTGAAAAGGAAAACGCCTGTACAAAGTCGTTTCATTTCTGTTTAAAAAACATTGGAAATGACACAAATGTACGTGGGTTGATATGGTGAGAATAGCTCTTACAATGCTGTTCTCTCCTTATCAATTAACGCCCGTGGCTCAACAAAGGTCTCGTAAACCGATGTTTAGTTTCTCGGGCGTTAGCATTTAAGGCTTTTCAGTGCTTCATTCAAAGCATTCCTGTAGTTTTACCAAATATCTAGTTTTATCAAATACTAAGCAAGAAAATAGTTGCGCCTTTCATTAACCGCTTCAGGCCGATAAAGCTTTTTCAAGCTCTTCTCTCTTATCTTCAGTCATATACGCGTTAACATATCCACGAAGTACTTTAGGCGTAAGATCAAATTCTAGACCTATGTTGCGACCCGCTTGCTTTAGATTTCTCATAATTTGAATCCTGCTGATTCGTTTCCCCTTTGCCGTCTCGAATAGGTAAGCTTTGGAATTCTTGCAGAGCTCACTTATCCTAGCTGTAATGTGCTCAGGAATATATTCGCAGACATTTGGAAAGTCTAGATAAGCTCTTCCAACGTCCGAAACCCTTAAATCTTCTTTACGTAGATCTAGAACAGCTTCTAGCGGTTGCTTTGAGTGCAACATTACCCAGACTATGAAACCGTCTCTTTTGTTTAGCTTCCCCACCTCTGAGCACAATGCTTCCGGTGATATGTGGGCTGTCAAAGCCTTGTCTTGGACGCTTGAAAGCACATGCTTGGTTACATTAGGTTTTAGGTGGCTTAGGTAAGGCTGTGTTTCATGATTGAACTCGGTTTTTATGAACTTGTAAAATAAGTTTAGGCAGCTCTTGCGAATGGTTCTTGTGGATACTGACCATTGAAGAATATCGTCTATTTTCTGCTTAGCTTCCTTTACCCAAGCCTCATCGGCTTTTTTTAGATCTAGACAGAGATCTATAACATGGTGTTCAATCAATTTAAGCATACTTGTGAGGTGGTTTGCTTTTGTGCTATTGAAGAAATTAGATTGATAAATCTTATCTCGCCATGCAACAACAGCGTCCCACAATATGTAATCGTGCTTATGAAATGCCTCACAAAATTGTTTTGATAGTGTTTCAGGTAAATTTCCTTTTAACGCGTTTATTTCAGCCTTATCTGCCTGCTCTTTTTCAAGCGAAGCGTTCAAAGCTAAATCTTTTAATTGTTCAGAAAGGCTTGGAGTGCTTTTTTTTATTGGGCAAATTTCTTTTGCAAATTCTTCAGAACTTTTTGTCATGATTTCCACTTATCTATTTATCTTGGCATGGTCTGAGGATAGATTCACCCCTTCAGTTTTCCCAATAGAATGTTTTTGACATCCTCTTCTGACGTCGTTTGCGTTAGGTCAATCCCACTTGCTTCGCACGCTGCTATCATGCCCCTGAGTAACTCAGCTCTGCTGACAGAGGCACGCGTTTTAAGGCGTATGGTAGAGCTTAAGCTATCTAACCAGTGGATTTGAGCATCTAACAGCACAACGGTACACTTAGACCATGTATCTTGGTGCATTACAGGCCGTCCCCTTGCGGCTTTTGGTTGCGCTGGCTCTTTGTGGACAATCTCAGCTTGCTCTAGCTGCGCCGGCTTCTTATCCACTTTCTCGGGTGTGTTGGCTGTTTTCCCAAATATATCGTTAGCGTTTTTTCCTAGCTTGCTCATGCTTTACCTTTGTCTTAGGTTTTGTGGTTCCTGTGCGATCCATCACTTCTTTGGCTAGTGCTTGGTATGCCTGTGCTCCGGTAGAGCTCCAGTCATGCTGGAAAATAGTCTTGCCAAATGATGGGGCCTCTGCCAGTCGTATGTTTTGCCTGATTTCGGTATTGAAAACGGCATCTTTGAATTGATCCCGTATCATATCTATGATTTCTTTTGTGGCTGTAGAGCGAGAGTCTACCAGGGTTAGTAATATCCCTAACAGTGTGCACTGAGCACTTAGGCCGCCTTTGACGCGCTCGATGGCTTCCAATAAGTTAACCATTCCCTCTACTGCCAAATAATGCGGCATCGTTGGCACAAGGTAGCTGTCGCAGGCTATTAGTGCGTTTATGGGGAGTAACCCTAAGCTTGGCGGACAATCCAAGATAATGTAGTCGTATTTTTGACTTATGGATTTAATTCCATCCTTAAGTAAGTCCGTCCTTCCATCCTTATTTGCTACTGAAACATCGAAGTTGGCAAGCGCCATATTCCCCGTCACCAGGTGCAAGCCATCAATAGAGGTTGTGCGTATTGCGCTTTCAATGGGGTGATCTTCTAAAAGAACATCTGCGATGGATGGGGCTAGCTCTTTGCGTGGTATGCCGAAAGAAAGACTCGTGCTGCCCTGGCTGTCCAGGTCTATGACTAAGGTTTTCTTTCCCGCCATCACAAGGGCGTGTGATAGATTAACGGCCGAGGTGCTCTTTCCAACACCGCCCTTACTTTGAATGCAAGCTACGATCATGTGTTTCCTTATTTATGGAATTACTTCCATCCTTAAATCATTAATTCCTTATGGCATTCCATAAGGGTGTCTAGCCTTCCTTAATTCCTTCCGTCAAGCCTTATGGAATTACTTCCATCCTTAAATACCTAATCATCACACAGACGGTCCTTGATCGTGTTTGTGATATCTGCCTCACTTGCGCATTTTGACAGATCCAGGGATATGCCAGAACTCTCTATTGCCTCAATAACTCCCCTTAAGATCGCACCCCTATCTACAATAGCATTCGTGTTGCTTCGGATATCGCAAGAAAGGCGATCTAAGAATAGTACGCTAGAAAGCTTTAGGGTTAAGCTGGCTTTTGCGTAGCCTGCCGGTAGCTGCGGTCTGCCTATGTGCTGCTTGGCGCTTGGTAAGGGAGTGGTCGCTAGCTCTGCTGGCAAGGTTGCCGGTTGTGTTGGCGTGGCCCTGGTTGCCGGAGCTGGTTTCACTTGTTTTGGTTTTGCCTTTGTCGGCACGGGTTTAGTTTTGGCCATCGTGGTTCCTTTGGTTACTTTTAGCCGTCTAATATTCTAATATCCTGCTGTACCACTGCATCATATACTAGATGGGGCAATGATGGAAAGTAAAATATATCTATAGCTTTGGGGAAGTTGCGCCTTACATTCGTAAAGTGCTAGGAAGAAAAGCGTCTAGTGTGCTAATGTCTTGTGTATAATGGCAGTTATACACAAGATCCACCAAAAAGGAGATATTGCGATGGAAACCATGACAACCTTGCCAGCCCTTATCGAAAGTTCCGATCTGGTCGCAAATGCTACACCTCTGACTTATCAGCTATCTAAACAACTCAAAGAGGAAGCTATCTGGCAAGGCCTGGCCGGCATCCCGCTAAACCTGGCAATAGAAGAATGGCTAGATGGATTGTCCCCATTAACAAAGAAAAACTACAGCTCGGGGGTGAACCAGCTTAGCATGCTGTGCCTGCTACACCTCGGGATATCTGTGCAACAATTTGCGGAAGTCGACCATGACATCATAGTCGATAGTATCAAAAAGATTCCCGGCCTATCCGAAGCTACGAAACAAGCGCGGGCAGCACTGTATATCAGTTTAACCCGCTTCCTCTCCAGGAAAACTAAAGGCATTGTCAAGCGCGCCATCCCAAACAGCGATGGAACCTTGAATACGACGAAGACTTTCGGGGCAGTGCGCGAAAAGGTGAAGTCTGAGGCGTTGTCACCCGTTGAATGGGCGCGCCTGATTGAAGCGCTGCACAATGGCCGGGATGCAATTATCGTGAAACTCTGCTTGCAGGGCGCCAAGCGGATTAGCGAAGTGCTCAACCTCACAATAGATAAAGTGGACTGCGATAAACGAAAGGCTACCTTCCAGCAATCAAAAACCGGGGGGATAGAGAAGGAAATCACGGTCACCATGCCGGAAAGTCTAGCGGAAGATCTCAGGGTATACATAGGTGACAGAAAAGAGGGGTTTGTATTTGAAACTCGGACTAGAAAACCTGTCTTATACACGCAGGTTTATGAGGCGATGAAACGGGCAGCGGTTAAGGCCAAGTTGGCAAAGAACGGCAAGCCAATAAATGTGCACCCACACACAATGCGATGCTCTGCCATCACATTTTTGCGTAGCCAGGGCGTTTCCGATTGCGAAATCCTGCGCCTGACTGGGCATAGCTCAACAAAAATGCTCAATCAGTATGACAAAACCTCTCAGGAAGAAAACGCCTCTAAGCGCTTCGCTTTGGTGTGAGGGCTGGCTCATCCCATGGCGGGCATTCGCCTGGGTTAATTTAGCCTGGCTGCCGCTGGCCTTGGCCAGTGGCTAGCCCCCTCCTACCTGAGATTTATTCAGAAGGTGATTTTTTCTCTGCTTTCTCTTTCGCTTTTTTCTCATTCACAATATCTAAGGCGGCTTTGATAAACAAAAGATCTTTAGCTGAAATATTCCTTAGTTTTTCTTTTATGATAATACGCAATCTTTCTCTGTCATCCATATTATTCACCTTGTCTTGTGTTTTTTTTGGTTGTCCTCATACAAAAGCCTGTTCTCCCATGTTCTGAGTGTGGCAACTCTCTTAGGTCTGCTAAGATTGTGGTCTTGTCACTGCGGTTTCGGTCTGGGCCCGTTTAAGATCAACTACACACAATTCTTAAGCGTTCCAACGGCTGCAACCAGGTTACTTACCACCATCTTTGATCGCTTTAGCGATTGTATATACCGTTTGATAGAGCACAAACTTTACTAGCTTACACATTTGATAGAGCACAAGCTTTACTAGCTTACATACAGAGAGAGTTAAAATCACCGCGCTAAAAATGGATATTGCGCCAACAGTTAACCAAAAAGGAATTGGATATTCTTTGTTAAAGCTGTCGATTTTTTGATCCCATGAAATTTCTACATAAGATTGACTTTCTTTTTGAATAGGCAAGCCCAATGATACCCACTCTTCATCTCCCTCAAATTCCACAAAAGTGTTCTCAGCTTTCATAATCCCTTATTGGTGTGTAATATTTTAAAACTGCGTTACCAGCAACACTGCTTTGACTACTGCGCCATATCCTCTATAAATTTCCTGGGATTGGCTTCTAGGTAAAGGTTTGAAAACTCATCCATCATTTCATTAATTGAACACATAATTGCGCTTCCTAGTTTAGTCTTGTTTCCGCATAGATATATTATTTCGCTTTTCCAAACCGTAGAAAAACTGATCAGGTCTGTTCTACTCAAAACAGCAAATTCTTCTATTGTTATTTTTAAGCAGATTGCGCTAGCTGTATTGGTATTTACAGGTAAAATAGAAACGGTAACATAAGCCGCATCTTTGACATACGCCTCTTTTTGGCACAAATTTAAACCACACAATCTTAGTTTCAATTCGACTGCTGTTTTTATCCCGTCTATTGTTAAGCCAAAATCCTCTAGTTTACAACCATTTAGGCAAACGTGCACACTCTTTATATTTTTCATCCCTTTGATTTCTTCCACCTCAAAGGCCATAGAAAAACAGGAAAACGCAAAAACAAAAACGAACGTTAAATACAATATTTTTTTAAACATGAAATTCCCTTGTGTATGTTGAAAATAAGGATCAATGCTAAGCTTCGAATCGTTTAAGATCAACTACACTCATTTCTTAACTCAGCCCTGTGTTTGGCATTGCTGTGGGGTTTCTGTTACATTTTCCAAAAAAAAGGCGGAATACAAACTATTTTTTTGGAAAACAATTCGTCTGTGTGGTATGTCAACTATAAAGAGATCAATAAAATCTGATCTAAATAGAGAAAAGTGCCATGCGGTATTTAAATTTGAAATTTCCCTAAACTTAAACAGGAGTGAAAATATGACAGCATTCTTAGATAACGAACTCGAACTTGAAGAAATTCTAGTCGAATTAACGAAGGCACAAAAAGAAATGGATAGATACGACGCTTTAGCTATATTAGGTGTTAACGAACATATTATACATAATTACCAACAAATGAAAAAAGTCTACGATACCCGTAACAGGATTTGGGATAAATATGACATTTCGTGCCGCAAAGTAGATTCAAAAGCAAGCTAAAGCGGCTGTACATTTTGGCAAAGAATCGGCGCGACATGGCCTGCGATCCTGCCAGTAGGCGCGGACTACTGACAGACGCGGCGGAGAAGAACACCCCGCTGCACATTATGAAAAAGCTTAGAAGGCACAAGTTATCTGAAATGATTCTGCGATACGCGGAAGCTGCGAAAGGCTTCGAAGATAGCGCCGTTTCCATCCTTGGCATATAGTTTTAGTGTGACGACAAAGGAGTCCGCCCCTGTTTTGCCACTTCGAAAGCTAGGCTTAACAGTGTCTTTTTAGCTACTGACTTAGAGGTAAGAGCATCCCAGAAGAAAAATCCTCTACCGAAAAAGGAAAGCAAAACCAGCAATCATAATTGATGCAAATAAATAGGCTTAAGTATATTTCCATTAAAATCGTGATTAATTTTCACGTCTCCATCGTGAATAATTTTAATTTCTATTTTTGAGGCCAGTAGGAATGAAGCAAAGTAAATGACTACACAAGCTACAACCATCCATCTCATTTCGCTATAAGACCAAAACCAAACCAATGTTTTTTTTATACAGCCTTCCTTCTTAACCTCAATCGTGCCTTTATTGCCGTCTGATTCAACATACTTACTTGCTTTGTTTGAACAACATAGACCAAGAATAAGAATCACCACAACAAGAAATAAAATTATAATTACATCCACTGTCTTTCCTTATTTATATTTTATTGAAAACCTTCCATAATAGTCTTATAAAAACTGTTTTAAGTTAAGATAACAACAAATTTTAAACGAAAATCCGCTTGAATTCAACTACACTCATTTCTTAACTCATTTCAGTGGCTGCCCTGGCTGTAATCCGTTGACATTCCCACACTGAAGTGCTCTAACTACATCTTTCACCTTTCCGGTTTTGGACACTTTGGAGATTGCAGAGCCTGCCTTTAATAGAGTCTTTAGCATACATACCCCTTGTGATTGTTTGATTTAGCAAGATACCGAAGAGTTTTCCCCTTCAAATCGCCTTTTTATATACATCCGCAAAAGTCTCCCCATTGAATGGCCTGCACAAATCCTAGAACAGGATGCAACGCGAATTCTACCGGCAAGCTACTGTGCCTTTTTATAAGAGAAAAAGGCAGTGAAACCAATGAAACCTATACCCGATCAGAGCGGACGGTTGCGTCGTTCTATGGCTCTTTTTTGTGCTAAATATGCCGACCAACCCAATCCCTTTTATTCACCAGACTACCGCTCTTTTAAGGGTTAAATATGCCGACCAAATAACCCCTTTTGCACCGTGGATGCGCTAAAATGCAAGCGTGGCAAGCTCATCTTTGTACAGTTTCATCTGCTGCCGGAAAATGCGCCGCTCCATAAGAGACTGCTTTGAATATTGTCCATGTGTTGTCACCGATTGCCGTTGCCGTTCGCGCCCTTCAGGTGTTCGTGGTCCAGTGGAGTGTCCACCGTGGAGGTGGCATTTTCCAGACTTACCGGCAATGCGCTGGCACGGGTGTTTGTCCTCTGTTCTTGTTTGAGCTCCGCACAGTGGCATCATGGGGATACCTCACCGAATTTACCGTTTACCCCTCCCCCTTCCCTTCCGCCGGCAACCACATCGCCACCGCCAACGATCGCTTGACCACCGCTATTCACCTGCACATTTTGGTGCTGAATTACAATTTTCTGCTCGCCACCACGTTTATATTTACTAATGGCCTCAACGGTTTCGTTGTGAAGGCGCAGAAGTTTGATTGCGCTTTTCATGCAAAACTCACTGTACATCGAAGAGCTTGCATTTGCTACCTTAGCTAAATACTGCATGCCCTGCGAGTGAAGAGCGTGTGCTTGCAAACACAACCTGGCTTCCGTGGCATCCTTTGGAGCACTATCTGCCAGCGACTGCAAAGCAACGTTCATGTTGTCTATAGAAGTGCTTATCGGCTTGGCTAATGCGGCATACCCTGATAGGATTTCACCAGCAAGATCAATGTCTTGCGTTCCTGTGAGTCGCTCTAAGACAGAACAGTTATTGGGATCATCAGGATTTTTAAAAGTTATTTTAGACTCCCCTTCCTCTTTTGTGAAATGAATCGGACATTTACCCCACTGCCTCTGCTTTTCTGGTTTAGCTACCGGCGCACTAGACTTCTCTTCCACTCCCACAGGTTTTGCAACGGCTGGCATCTGCTTATTTTCTGCCTTTGCCGGCAAGCAGGCTGCTGAAGTCTTTGCGACCTTAGTCTGAGCTTCCTTTTTAGTTTTGGCCATTTTGTCCCCTTATAAATTCATGCTACATTAGATATTATGATTGAAGTATGAGGCTTCTCAGCGTATTCCTTAACCACTTTTAGATCAAATACGCACGCATCATCGGTGTATACAATGCCATTCAGCACATCTAAAGCGAATTTTGCCAAGTTATCAATATCGGGTTTTATCACATGTGGGTTCCCAATAAGTTGAGCGCGCTTTTTCTTTGAGGTTGATTTCGGGATAGGCATGCTGAATTTGATACTAACACGTAGGGGCTCGCTTGTAGGGCTCTGCGTCCACTGCAATTTCAATACACTGCGAGCTAAACGCTTTTCTCGGGCCTTGGGATCGAACGCGTGGCCAAATCGAGAGAAGCGCGGCCTTCCCTGGGGGATGGGCGATCCTGGCCATGACAACTCAAAAGAGAAGGTGGGCATATCGTTCCTTAACATTTAGGATTTTGATACAGTGCTTTCTTCCATCTTTATCTTGCCTATCATAGCCTGAGCTTGCCGCTTCGTCAGGTTCTCTGTCCCTATGCCTCGATATTCAAGGAAGAACTTTTGATTGCTGGTCAGAGACTCATCCGTTTCTACCCCATTTCGCCTCTGTTTATTCTGCACGGCGATGATTTTGCGTATCGCAAGAAAGGCCTCGCTTTTTGTCATTCCGGACGTATAGGCGTTTTGCTTTTCTAGAAAAGCCCGCTGGCCGGGTGTTGGGATCGCTGTCTCTTTCAGCCAGGAGGCAGACGCATCTGCAAAGGCCACCTTTAGGTGCTTGCGCGCATAATCCTCGGAAACACCGCTGCAATATGCTAGTGGTAGGGGTGAGGCGACAATCTCTTTTGCGTCGCCATTTGGAGAGTACAACGTGGACACATAGCCATCACCTGCGGGCTTCATTACAATTTCATGCCGCTCATCATCCTGCAAGGACCATTCATCCGAGCCTAGATCGATCCAAATAAATCGGGCGGTCCCTAGAATGTCAAATTCACGGTCAACCGCTTCGAGAATTTCGACTTTGGAAGTTTTGTCACCCTCTTCGCGTTCGACCTCTTCCACTTCCTCCCGCTCTTCTTTGATATGGGCGGCATCTGGTATGGCACTGCTCAAAGACATGATGCTGTCTAAATTATTGGCGCGGTCGGTGAAGTCCAAAACTAAGCAATCCCGCTTCCCTGGGTGCAATCGCAGTCCCCTACCGACACTTTGGATATACAATCCGTGGCTTCTAGTTGGCCTGGCCATTACCACTGCTGCAATATCGGACTGATCCCATCCCTCGCAAAGTACGCCGCACGAAACGCCCATTTGGATGCGCCCATGCTTTAGATCCTCTAGTATCTGCTTGCGCTCCTCGGGCGGCATATCCCCAAAAACCGCATGGGCTGCGATCCCCTGCGCTCTCATCGCTTCGGCCAGGTCTAGGCAGTGCTTCACATCGCAACAAAAGGCAACGCCCTTTCGATCGCCTGCATAAGCCTTGTACTTTTCAGCTATGAAGGTGTTTCTTTGCGGAGTATTTATCGCCTCCGAAAGATCGCCTATCGCAAAGTCCCCATTTTGAATGCGGATATCGGTCAAGCTAAGGTTAGTTAAGATTTTCCTGCCGATTAAAGGGGCAAGATATCCGGCCCGAATCATGGTGGAAATACTTCTGGAATAAACAACCTTGGAGAATGTGTTGCCAAGGCCGAGTTTATGCTGCGGTGTGGCCGTCACTCCCACCAATAGATTGCCATTGCTGCCGGCAAAGCCAAGGCCATCAATTACAGCCTGATAGCTGGCACTTGGTGCGTGATGGGCCTCGTCTATCATCATTAGCTCGAACCCCTGTGCCTTGAGGCGTTCCAGTCGCTTGGGCCTGCTGCATGACTGGATCGAGCCAACCACAATATGGTTGTCAACCTCATCGAGCTCGCCCATGCAAATACCAACGTCGCAGCCTGGCCAAAACATCTTGAATTTATCAAGGGTTTGATCGATCAATTCTTGTCTGTGGGCCAGGATTAGCGTGCGCTTGTCGAGCCTGCGGGCGATAGCTGCCATGACAATAGTCTTACCGCTGCCGGTTGGCAATACGACAAGCTGCCGGCTTGTTCCTGCTTTGGCCTCATTCAGAACGTTTTCTACGCATTCGGCCTGATAATCTCTGAGCTGTATTTCATATGTCATGATGTGCCATTAACGGTATATGCTAAGGTCAACATGTACGAATATACCATATAAGTAAAAACTTGTATATACTTTTGTTCGTTCTTGCTAATATATGAGAGACTTTGATAATGTGCGCTTTTTCCCTAAAAAAAGGAGGCACATGCGAACAACGATAACCATAAGTACGATCAATCTTAAAGGTGGATCTGCCAAGACCTCGACAATTTTTAACTTAGCGGGCGTGCTGCATGAAGCTGGGCGCCGGCCCCTATTGATAGATTGCGATGCGCAGCAATCGGCGACCCAATGGGCAGCGCAGGGCGGCGACCGGTTTCCGTTTCCAGTCATTCCGCTTGAGATAGGCAAGGACGTTAAGAAATTCAAAGCGCAGTTGGACAAAATCAAGACGGAGCGTAAATCCGGCGTGGTTTTGTTTGACACGCCACCGCAGCTCAAAGAGGAAGCGCTGCTATGCGCCCTTCTATCCGACATTGTGCTAATCCCCGTCACACCGTCACCCCTAGATATATGGGCAGCTGAGCAGGCGATAAAAACGGTGAGGGAGGCGCAGAGCGTGCGCAAAGACAAGTTGCCTAAGATCTTGCTGGTCCCATCCCGTTTGGTTGCCGGCACGGTGCTTGCGCGTGAAATCAAAGGCAGCCTTGAGCAATTTAATGAAGCGGTTTCGCCGGCCATCACCCTGAGAGTTGTTATGGTGGAAGCGTGCATTGCCGGCCTGCCAGTCAGTCTATATGCGCCGGGTAGTCCATCGCATAATGAATTCAAGGACCTGCTGAAATTCGTATATAAGAATGTAAAGAAGTAAGCATATCCACACATACACACAAAAGGAAATACTCACATGAGACAAAAAGCTACCCTTGCAAAAATGCAGAAAGATCTGGGAGAAGAGCCAAAAGCCAGCCAGGCTAAGAAGGCAAAGAAAGAGCCTGTCAAGAAAGAGACAGCCGCGGCTGCTATCGAGCTGCATCATCCACCACGCGGAGAAAGGGGCGACTTCCTAGCCATCACGGTTAAGTTACCAGCCGATATGTTATCCGCATTGCGCACTATAGGTATGCATCGCAGAGCTAAAAAGGAGAAGGACACGGACACATCTGCTCTAATTAGGGAAGCGGTAGCGGAGTTCCTGGCCAAAAGAGCCAAAGAATAACCACCCCTTACTTGGACCCTGGCCAGATATGCAATCGGCCAGGGGTTGCCAATCTTCAACCAGCACTTTTGCTGCTACCTATCCTCCATTTTGTCCCACAGGCGGTCGGCACTGGGACAAAACAACCTATCTTAACCCATATTGACGGAAGATTGTTGCATTAAATCACATAATGCCGCATATTGATTATCGAACAACACCAAAATGGAATGCGGTATGAGATACATAGCTTATTTTCGAGTCAGCACAGAAGAGCAAAGTTTAGGTCTAGATGCTCAAAAAGCGGCATGCCAAGAATACAGTCGCAGGCACGGTGCTGAGTTACACGAAATTTTCACGGATGAAGGGTTGTGCGGCGCTCTGTCTTTTGAAAAGAGGCCGGGCATCTTGAATGCTATAGCATCCTTAGAAAAAGGGGATGTCCTATTAGTTGCAAAGCGTGACAGGCTATCAAGGGGCGATGTCCTGGCTATGGCTATGATCGAAGCAGGCGTCGCAAGGAAAGGGGCGAAAATTGTATCTACCGCGGGAGAGGGGACGGAAAGCGAAGATCCCGCTTCAATCCTTATGCGCCGCATAGTGGATGCCTTTGGAGAATATGAGCGGTTGATTATCCAGAGCCGGACAAAGTCAGCTTTGGCAACGAAAAAAGCAAAAGGTGAGTGCGTGGGTAGGGTTCCTTTTGGGCATCGGCTAGCAATGGATGGCATCCGCTTAGAACCGTGTCCTCATGAGCAATACATCTTAGTCCAGATAGGTGAACTAAAAGAGCAGGGACTTCCTATTCGAGATATGGCCATGACATTGAATGAGCGGAAAGTTTTTAATCGAGGAGGAGCGTGGACCAAGTCGAGCATACACAGGATAGCTCAAAAAGTAGCACAATAGATGCTTTAGATAATCTGGGGGATTCAATAGGGAATCTCCTGCAACACAGGAAAGAGAAAATAGGAAAAGGAGCTAGAATAGTTTATGGATGAAAAGCGAATTTACACTCTGGAAGAGCTGGGCAAGATACTGAAGCTATCTGCATTGACCCTGCGCCGTGCTGTGAAGGCCGGCAAGATCAATGTGATTCGGTTGGGAAGTGGACCAAAAGCGCAGATGCGCGTTACCAGTGCCGAACTAGACCGGATACTTGCAGGGGGCATGGAAACGACCGCGCCTGCACCTGCGCAACCCGAAAAGCCGTTGCCAGAGACCGACACAAAACCGATAACAAAAAACAAGAAGCCAAAGGGAAGTTAAAAGGATCAACACCCATGCCGAAAAGCAATAGCACAAAGAACGATCTCATAAAATCTGACCAAGATATA
>PLSG01000458.1:18845-19033 GCA_003164155.1 Parachlamydiaceae bacterium
AGCGTTATAGAGAAGCTTGCAAAAGACTTGCAAAACGAATTCCCGGGGGTAGAGGGGTTTTCTAGATCCAACATTTTTAGGATGAAAGCATTTTTCTCGGCTTATGAAAAAGTCGCACAAGCTGTGCGACAATTCGAATCTCTGCCAATTTTTGGAATCCCCTGGGGACATAACATCCTTCTCATACA
>PLSG01000359.1 GCA_003164155.1 Parachlamydiaceae bacterium
AGGCTTCAAGATCTTCCTTCTTATACAAGCGATAGCCGTTTATCGGATGGCGATGCGCGGTCAATTTACCTTCCCTCTCCCAATTGCGGAGCGTACTAGGGGAAGCCCCCACGAATTCGGCGGCAGACTTAATCTGCAAATAGTCTTGAATTTTTTTCATGATAAACCTCATTGTTCACAAAACGCTACCAAACCTTAGCAATCTTTTCAATTAAAATAGCAATGATGACTAATTTTGCGAAACAAAGCCATTTGAGCCGATTAGATCCGCAAGCTGCAGATCTCCAAATCTTTTTGTTCTTTAAGGGCCTTGAACTCCTTCAGAGCTCTAAAAAGTGCATTTTCCAATGAGCGTTCATAACGGGCTAAGATGGCCATGTAGTCCGCGGAACGACCTTCAAAGGCTTCTCGGTAAGAGGACGAGCAATATGACTTTTCCGCCTTCTGTAGCATAAGAGTCTCTACATAAACCACTCTTCTCAATCGCCAAGCAGTAGAGATGATCCGATCAGCAAGGAAGCTCTGCATCACGTCACGAGGCTGAAGTTCTTTGTGCATTGATTCACTAAATTCGGCGTATTGCTCAAATTCCACCTCATTTAAAGGCACATGTTGTGACAAGATGCCGTGCCGTGTTGCATTGCGTGCAACAATAGCTTTTCCTTTTTCAGTAGTTGGTCCGGTTGATTTTTGAGCGTTGATCCTATTTGCTTCGATATGTTTTTGAGAAGTCATGAGTTCCTCCTTTTTTTAAGGTTGTCTGTCCTGTCCGCACCTATAGCATGCGGACAAACGGACGAGTTGTTTGGACCTTTAATTGAGATCTTTTAAATCGCGAGCTCTTTTAACCGTACTCTCTACTTTCGACTTACTGATGCCAAGTTGAGAAGCAATATCGCGGTAAGGTTTTTTTATTTTGACAAGGTCAACTACCTCGTTATAAAAATCGTCAACAATATCTAGTTCTTTCCATGAGATGCCGGTCTTTTCATCAACAGTTATCTCTGCAGAGAAAGGTTCAGTATCTTTTCCATAAAATCCTCGAGATTTTTCATAGCTGACAACAAACTTAGCCCCTTGCTCTGCCTGGTAGTCTGGAGGGCGACGCAGTGCGATGATAGTGTCGAGGATGTCTTCACGTCTGCTGGTGCCTCTTTGCTTGCCCGATTTTCCGGCATGATGAATAAAAAGGATACTGACGCCCTTCCGTCTCAATTTAAGAGCCCACTCTTGAACAGGTGCCCAGCCATCGGCTTCATTTTCTTGTATTTCACGAGCTAGACAAGATAGATTGTCAAATATGATCAGCTCAGCATCTCCCATGACTTCTTCAACAAGGTATTGACCACGATAAGTTGCTATATCGGGCATTCCTAGGGGCTGTAAATCAGGGGTGATAAGTCGAAAATAGGAAGGATCGGGAAGTTCACGTCCAGCACTTAGCGAAAATAAACGCAGCCTTTCCTGGATTGTTTTAGCAGGCATCTCTCCGTCAAGATATAAGACTTTTCTGGGCTTAGGAGCTACCCAGCGTAGAAGCGCCCCTCCGGTTGCCACTGCATAGCCCATGCCAAGAGCTGTGAATGTTTTTCCAACCCCTGGTTTTGCATAGAGCATGGCTATTCCTTGAGTGGGTAATATAGGTGAGAGGATTAACTCCCGAGGCGGAAAATCAAGACTCAGAAATTCCTGAAAGTTTGCTGAGACGAGAGTTACTTTTTTTGTTTTTATTTGGCTTAGATCTGTCATTGGAGTTTCTGCGACGATGCGCAACAGATGGTTTATCGAATGGCCAGCTAAGAACCAGTCTGAGACATCTTGCCCATGATTTTCTTGGAATTCCAAATCCGGAAGGGCAACAACTCGCAGACTTTTAACTGTACCTGTTAAGAGGCTGATCCATTGGTCTCGACGTAAATGTCCAGCCCTGTCTTCATCATAGAGAAGCACGACATTAGCTCCTTTGAGCTGTTCTGCATATTCCTTACGAAGAGCTGATCCTGCGCCTTCAATTGGAGTTGTTGCAGTCAGCTCTTCCATAAGAAGCCGTTCAGCATCTTTTTCTCCCTCAACGATATAGATATCTTTGCCTTCTTTAGTAGCCTCGATAACATCCGGTAGTTGATAAAGCACGCGTGCTTTCTCTTTCAGTCCAAAAGACCATGACCCAACTTCCGATCTTGAGAGAATCCGAAAGTCTTTTTTCTTTCCATTTGCGCCCGGCTCTTGACGAATTTTCTTATAAAGAGGCACACCATCGCACCTTCGATAAATGTATTCAGTTGTAATAGGGTTGCTATCCTTGGATGATGTGTTTTTATTGGGAAAGAGATCCCTGGTAGTGATTTCGAGGGCGTCACAGATGTTTTCTACTTTGCATCCTGCGTGACAGTGCATTAAGAGTTTCCCATCTTCGCCTTCACTCAGCGAAAGGCTTGGATTGTGGTCATCGTGCGCAGGGCATCTTGCGGAGTAATTCTTCCCACTTCGCTTAGGGTGTCGACCAGTTCTGGTGCATACTCTGTCGATCAGATCATTGAGGTTCATTTTTGCAATTTCCTTACTATTTCTTGTCGATCGGGTGATTCTTATTATTGCCTTGTAGCATTTGTTTGCTCTTCCTGCTTTCTTTTGAGTGCTCTCGGTTATCGATTTTATGCAGCAGGTGAAAAAACTCGTTCAATCGCAACTGATCCGTCTGTGAGGACGCGTGGAGGTCATGGTTTTGGCGTTTATTCATGCTTCGTATAATAAAGGATTCGAGCTAGCAAAAACGGTTTCCGGAAACAAATAGAAATTTCTATGCGAGTTCCTCAACGGGCCATAGNNCGATAGCTCAGAATTCAAGTCTTGTTTTTGCTGGAAACAGAGCATGCCTTTGTGGTAACCTTTTCCAAACTTTACGAAGGTTTAAATGATTGAAGTGGCAAAACAACAGACAGACTCATTGCTTGGACAGGGGCTCAAAGGCGGCTTGGAACCATTGGCGTACCTCATACACACGAACCAAACACAAGACTCCGACTATGCCTTTTTCTCGCACCTCTGCAATTTTGTCGTGCCGTTCATTCGCAAAACAACTGCATTGCAGGGCATCAAGGATGAGTGGGCTAAAGAACGCAGCNNGCAGCTATTAAGGATATTTCAAATGCTTGTCAGACCCTAAAATTCCGGCTCGAAACATCGCAAATCAAGACCCGCCAAACATCCCTTCAATCCATTGACGAAGTAGAAAAAATTCTAGAAACAGGCGGTCCTTATTTGGGAGCAGCCTTTTATGAAACAGCAGCGGATAAACTCTGGCATCTTTGCAGCGCTTTAGCAACTCTTGACCAGGGAGAAATCCTTGCCGACGTCGCAGATGTTGGATACCTCGAAAAAACGAAGATTGAGGAAGATGAAGTCAAACCATGGAAAGAACCCCACCTTGCAAAAGTGCACTTCAAAAACTCTCTAATAGCTCTCAGGGAGCTGCAAACTGTGATGGGATGGGATAGAATAGATAACACATGGGCAGTTTGGGAATATCTCTGTCTTGCAGAGCAATGCTGGCACCTGCCGCAATCCTACTTCGACACTCAAAA
This sequence comes from Parachlamydiaceae bacterium, assembly GCA_003164155.1. Taxonomy (GTDB): domain Bacteria; phylum Chlamydiota; class Chlamydiia; order Chlamydiales; family Parachlamydiaceae; genus BOG-1457. The sequence continues at coordinate 3,585 of PLSG01000359.1, forward strand.
ACTAACCATGGGTTCTGCCAAAAGTGTACAGCAATCAAACCATCTCTTTATTTTAAGAAGGTATTGGTGGGAAATACAGGGTATTCGCCAGCAGCGCAAATCGGACCATCCATCCATAACCTTCACAAAAAAGAGATATTCAGCAAATCTTGCACATCTTACATCTGCCATCGTTTTTTTTCATGGGCTCAAAGGTACAAAGCCCTCCGAAGAAACCTCCCCTGTCTATGCGGTTGAATTAAGGCTACACCAAAACGAATTGC
>PLSG01000071.1 GCA_003164155.1 Parachlamydiaceae bacterium
GACTAGTCATTTATAATCATACATAAGAGCCTCAGATTCGATAAGAGCACTTAATATTTCTGAATAGCCATTTGAGTAAGCTATCTCGATGGGATTTCCATAACCCCCTCCTTCTTTTGTTGGGTCAGCCCCGAAGGAAAGTAAAGATTTAACAATCTCTATATTGTTTTTTTCAACAGCTATAATTAATGGAGTCTTACCAGAACTATCAATCATGTTAACATCTGATCCGCAACCTATTAGTATATTAACAGCCTCATTAATCTGTTTATCGACAGCAACATTTAATGGTGAAAAACCTTTTGAAATAAGCATGTAGTTAACTGCTCTTATTTCTGGAAAAGATAAGTTGTGTTTTGCGCCAGCGTTAAGTAAAGCATAAATAAATTCACTTGGAGAGGCTATAAATCCATCACATTGAGGAAATTGAGTCACTAAATCAATGCTTGATTCGTAGTAGCAAATCGCAACAATCAATGTATTGCTATTCATGAAATGATTCATGTAGTTAACATCTGCTCCATACGACAATAGCAAGTTGAATAAAGCACCGTTTCCTGCATTTATAGCCGTCACAAGTGACGATTGGCCACCGCTTTCTAAAGGAACGCCCCTTTCTATTAAATATTTAGCGATTTCAAGAGTATTTAGGATGTGCTGCTTTGAAATTGGCCATCCCATATGTAAATTTAAAAGGCTGTTACCACATTTATCTAGTCTTTTGATCTCTGTATCGTTGAGTGTGTTAGCAATAATTTTAAATTTTAATATATCTGATCGTTGGATGGAAATTCCTAGAGGATTATGATGCCAAATTTGAACTACTCCAGATACACCTAAAGGTTTTGCACCAAAATCACACAGTAGTTTGGTAATCGTTTCTGATTTATTTGTTGTGGCTGCGGATAAAGGCGAAACAATTTCTCCGTGAGGAAGATAAGCATTTAAGTTTACATCAGCACCTTTATTAATCATTGCAGATACAAGTTCCTCTTCTTCTTTGTAAACAGCAAGTAAAAACGGTGTTGAGATATTTTGGTTTTGAGGCAAGTAATTTGGGTTTTCTCCTTTTTCTAACAATGTAATAGCAAGGCTTTTGTACCCCTTATCGATTGCATAGAGCAACTTAGAATAGCTTTTTTGATTCTTTTCATGGCTGTTATAATATTCAGCAAGAAAAGACTGCATATTTGGATCGTTTGCGTGCAGATTGGAAAAAACAAGACCTTGATAAATGCAAACAGCCATGCACAATAAGGCAATCGATTTCTTTTCCACAAAAACACGAAATATATTTTTTATCATAAAACCTCTCTTTTGAGTTGAAAGTAACGCCCAATTTTAACCTCTAATTTACTTGAAATCAACTACATACATTTCTTAATTCGTTACATCTGCTGCCATTAGAGGCTTTACCCTAGTAGACAAGAAAACTCTAGAACATTCCCACACCTAAAGCTTAAGATACTACGCTACTATAAACGCATAACGTGAGGGGATTAGGTGCCACGTCAAAAAAAGAATGAAAATGGTTCGATCAGGCTGCAAGTTGTCTTAGATAAAGCGCAGACCAAACGGGGAAATGTCTCGGCTTATAGGACTGCGAGAAAAGCGGAACATCACAGTGTTGAGGCTATTCGCAGGCCATAGAACAGTGTATCCATTGCCCGCGCAGCCGATGCGGCCAGGGTTGTGAACTACCAACGAAAGAGAAAGCTATGACTGATTTAAAAAAGATGGCAAAGAGTATACTGAAAAGAGCAATCAGCAGCTTGGAAAGCAGATTAAAGATCTCAGTGCAAAGTCGCAAGATGCACAGCACGGAAAACTCCTGTTCTATCACGTCCACAGCAACTGCACTGCCCTCCCAGATCTTTTTTATGATATGAAAAAAACACGGACTTCCACATCATGAAATGGAGTAATTACTGTTTTATGATATGAATTTATTCCCATGTTTTGTATCATGAAACGGAAATTGACAAATCTAGGATAAGAAAATGCGTTTCATTGGTAGAAAAAATGAACTTGAGACATTAGACCACCTCCTTCTCAAAAAATCCGCCAGCCTTGCTGTGGTGTGGGGTAGAAGGAGAATAGGCAAAAGCAGGCTAATAGAACAATTCCTAAAAGGTAAGAAATCTTGGAGCTTTTCTGGACTGCCGCCCACTCCTCAAACAACATCTCAAGAAGAGATACGCATTTTTGTAGCGCAGATGGCAAGAAATATTGGGATGCCAGAACTAAAAACTTCCGATTGGGGAGAGGTTTTTTGGCATTTAGGAAATCAAGCTGAAAAAGAACCTAACTTAATCATTTTCTTCGATGAAATATCTTGGATGGGGTCAAAAGATCCTAATTTTCTCGGCTACTTGAAAACAGAATGGGATAAAACTTTTTCAAAGCATCCACATTTGATTCTTATATTGTGCGGTTCAGTCTCAAGCTGGATTGAGGAGAACATTCTTAACAGCACAGGATTTTTTGGAAGGATTTCTAGCAAACTAAATGTCAAAGAACTTCCCTTGGCCGACTGTAATGAATTTTGGTCGGAGCAAAGTGACAGAGTGAGTGCTTATGAAAAGCTAAAAATTTTAAGCGTAACGGGGGGAGTTCCTAAGTACCTTGAGGAAATTATACCAAGTGAATCAGCTGAAAATAATATTAGCCGACTCTGCTTTAAGCCTGATGGACTACTCTTTAGAGAGTATGATCAAATATTTTCAGATTTGTTTTCTAGAAGAGCACATACTTTTGATAAGATCATAAGGATTTTAGCTGAAGGCTCAAAAAATTTAGATGAAATTTGTGCAAATTTAAAAATTGAAAAAAGCGGTAACATTTCAAGCTATCTGCATGAACTCATATCTACAGGATTTATTTCTGAAGACCAGACATGGAATATTAAAGATAATAAACCATCTACTTTAAAAACTTTTCGACTAATGGACAACTACATTAGATTTTATTTAAAATTCATCTATCCGAATAAGCAAAAAATAGAACAATTTGGACTTTCTGCGATGTCTACAACTCCTCTTTCTGGTTGGGAAACCATTATGGGATTGCAATTTGAAAATTTAGTAATTAATAATTTACCTAAACTTTGTGAACTATTAAACATTGACACCAAGGAAGTTGAAAAGGCTGGTCCATTTTTTCAAAAAAAAAACACAAAGCAGCAAGGATGTCAGATTGATCTACTGATACAAACGAAGTTTACACTTTATTTATGCGAAATAAAATTTCATATCAATAAAACAGGAAAACAAGTCGTTAATGATGTTAAAAACAAGATAGAAAGGTTGTCATATCCAAAAGGATATTCAATTAGACCGGTACTAATCCACGTTAACGGCGTTACACAAGGTGTTTTGGAGACCCAAGCATTTGATAAGATCATCGATTTCTCTGAATTTCTAAAAAAGTAAAACCAGCGAGAGAGTGCCAGGCCACGAACACTCTCGAGACCATTGATGTATTTGGCAGTTAAGACAAAGCATTTGGATTGATTAACACTCCTGAATGGCATTTCAAATCTTGGCATGGTTCAAAAGCCGTTAACGCCAAGGTAAAAAAATGAGATACCTCCATCTTGCGTGCTGCTCTCCTTCTCACTTGTTATCTTTTGGTTGTTACCCTCATTTGAACCATGCCCAAGTCTTATGCTCCACATGAGTGTGATAGCACAATACTGATTTGCGATTTGATTGTGTCACTGTATCATGTATCAGCCCCAATTAACAAATCTTTTTAATTGGTTAAATTTGAATCGGATATTATAACTCTCAAGATCGTTTTTTAATTGAGCCAATGCGAGCTGTGTAGCTGAATCAAGCGGGCCTTCTTGAGTAGCAATCACCACTTCTTGTGGAAGCATTTGCTTTGCAACCTCGAATAACTTTAGGATATCTTTCGATTTCAAACCTGACGGTTCCGATTTTACTTCGCCTATCACTAAATCAGACCCTCGAAAAACAACGATATCGAGATCTGTAAATGCATCTGCTGAACCTTTGCAAAAAACGTTTTGGCATGGTAGAAAATCAAACATATCACAAGGAAATCTCCCTTGGTTATGGAGCTCTCTAACGACATAGGGTAGACAGTTTTCCCTAATTGAATCTCTCACAATGTCGTTGAGTCTTAGTGTTAGATTTGGTTTGAGGGGTATTTCAATACCTGAACCACAAGCGGAGCAATTGGATCTATGTCGAATGTCATCTAATAAAAGCCAAGACTTATGACCACAATAGTTGCAACACAGCTGAGAACCAATTCGCAATACCCCTTTTCGGACAAATTCTTCTAGATATGGTAAATAATGGTCCTCAAATTTTACAGCTTCCCAATTCGTGGATTTATCGTTTTTCTTGATTTGTTTTCCAACGAACTTATTAAAGCTATCATTAATTTCGTCCACTGAAAGATACTTATTCGTAGTTTGCCAACGGTTGAGCTTTCCTTGGAGATTTCCAGCTAAGAGCATATAGGATTCTTCAGAGATTGCGCCCATTTCTGGGATTTCTTGGGCTGCATCAAAAAGGTTTTTCTTGAGAATTGCAAGTTCCTTTTTTTCCTGAGATTCGACTGATTGCAGGTTACAAAAACGTAGCCCCATAGACACCCAAAAAGGATCATCAAAGAATTCAGCTGCAAGCTTAAGACTTCCAAAAACCTCAAGAAGTCTTACCAAAGAATTGCCTGCTGACGAATTCTCGAATATATACTTCGGGGATTGATAATGGATTTGCTTTTCGATTTTTTCGGGTATCACATGGCCGAAAGATCTTAACATAGAATGCGTTGACGGTTCTGTCATGTTAAAAAAAGAATCTCTAGCCGAAACTTGAATGCTCACCTTACCATTATTCAGTGGTCGGGAATAGTTGTCTGAGAATAAACTTTTAGAGATGTTATACCTTTTAGGCAATCTTAGCCTGAATGCAGAATGTTCGCCCTTGGAAGATTGATAATCAAGGTCGAGATCAACCATGAACTCTCCCGTACATTTTTGTTTATCGATAAATGGAGGGATAGCAGGGATTAATCGTGCTGTGTGATTACAGTATTGCGTGCGAAATTGACAATCAATAGAGGCGTCAAGACCAACATCCTCAATTGGAGAATGTATCGTAGCTATTTTCAAGTAATCCTCCAGTTCCAGCTGTTGATATAACTGAACAGGATCATCAAAAGTTGCCCAGAAAATTGGCGTTCGCCCTTCATGTAGTTTGTTTTTGATGTTTTGTAATTCACTATTGGCGATAGAGGAAGAAATAACACAACCTTTAATTTGTGAGTTAGTATTATCCCAATAGACATTGGAAATCCATTTATTGAGAGTGCAATGAAAATTAGATTCGTTATCGAAATAACGATAAGATACCCATAGAAAATCTCTTCCATTATATCCTGAAGACATTAAAGTACGATTCCACGCCCAAATTAAGTCTTCAGCGGTATCACCAATAAAAAGGTGAAAAGCACGCGCAAGCGGATGATGTTTAACACTAAAAGGAGAATGACTCCAAAACTTTGCAAGGTCTTTTGGAAATAATGGTTTATTAGAGTTATATGAAAAGTTACCTGCCATAAAACTATTCGGGTCTGTCGCATCATCGATAAGAGTTTTGGTTACGAATGAATGATTTAACAGCGTATCGTTGGATACTGTTTGCTCGAGCAAACCAAAATTCATACGAAAAAATGAGTCATGTTGTCCACTTTGCTCGGAAGTTAAATACACCGGAGTGAGATTATAGCTATAGGATTTTACTTGGGAAAGGAACGATGGAATGTACAAGCAGCTGATAGGATTTAAATCACTTAAAACCCTCGTCAAAGACTTAATTATCCGCGATGGTACAATTTCTCTGTAAATTCTAGAAATCAAACATGGATCTAGCTCTAAAGTCGTGTAAATAATGTCAGAATCATGATATTGTAATAACATCCACCAATAAGCATCAATTTTTTTTCCATCAGTAGGCATGATAAGATAATAGCCGCCCCCCCAGCTTTTGTTTGCAAAATTGATGATTTGGAAAATCGTATCAATTGCACCTTCGGTATTGGGATTAACCAGGAAAGCTATGCGTTGAGGTCTTGATTTAAGATGAGCAGCACTAATGTGAGTCATATGATTCCTGTTTTCAACCAATTACCTAACTACTGATTTAAATAAACAACATGTTAATCGATCATTAAAATATCAAAACCAGAACTCAAAAAAACACTATGTGGCAAATGCAAGTTGTTCACCTTGTTTACAAATGACATTTTATTGTTGTTGTTCAAGAACCTACATCTAAATTAAGTCGTCGTCCTAGTTGAAATGCTTAATAATACAAATACTAGTTTTTAGTTCTGTATTTTTTAATATGTTAAGCGCTATTACATGTGCCTAAATATACCATCCATAGAATCTACTACAATATATTGAGCAGGTGATTCGTTTACTGTGAGGGCTTTGAAGTGTTCCTTAGCGCACTTAATCTTTGACATTTCACGCGCCCGCAGATCATCAAGGAAGAGACTCGCTTTAGTTTCCACGATAAAATAGAGCCGTTCAGCACCATCTACCTCGATAAGTACTGCCCAATCCGGATTGTAGCTGCCTAATGGAGTGGGAACTTTAAACCATCCCGGAAGCTTTGCATAAACCTTAACCGCTGTATCATTTTCTAACCGCTCAGCAAAAGAGCGTTCAACTTGAGGAGAGTCGTAGATAATCTGCTCATAAACCGATTTTTTAGAAGGAATCATATTTTTAAGATAGCCTGTGAGTTCCTGATCTTCGAATAACTCTTGTGCATAGTAAACTTCTTCTCCAAGTCTTTGGTATTTAATACCGTCGACTAAGGCGAGGCGCTTACAGCGGTTTATGACTTCAGAGGCGAGCGCAATAAACTGCTGAGGATTGCGCTTAAAATCCTCCAAACGCTTGCTTCCGGAGAGAATGCGTTGAATACTACGCCTTGTGAGTTGCGTTCTGTCTTGCAGATCAGTGAGTATGTCAGGTAATTCTATATCCCCTTCATTTAGCACAACTGTGGAGGCTCCTTTTATTTGAGCTGCCTCAACCCCGGCTTTGCCAATGGCAATATTGGCTTTTCGCCACTGCAAGAGTGGTTTTGAAATAGGTGGGGCTTCTTGAAGAAACCTTATGCATTCTTCTACGAGCTTCTCGTTGTCAAACAGCACACGATAAGTTGTTTTGTGTTTGATGCGGTCCCAAAGTGCTTTGAATTCGGGGCTATAAAGAATTGCCTGCCGGGGATGAACCGTTCTTCGCTCATCGGCATTCTTTATTTCTAGTCCTCCAGCCCGTCTACGTAACATGTCGGCAATTTGACTAAGCTGAGGCTTCAACGTCTCAGGTACGGATAGAGAGCCTTCTTTAAGAGCTCTTTTAAGAGAATCTTGAACTCTACCTTTAGCGTCAATATACCCTTTAACCTTAAGGTGTTCCCAAAGGACTTCCGATTGCTCAGCTCCAAGCGATGTAGTCTCTCCATCTGGTTTTGTTATGGTAATTGCGGAGAAGCCGTGTGGCTCGACAATACCAAAACGGATACCTGTATCTTCTTCAATTTCCTTCTGAAGGTTTTTGGCAAAGTGCTCATAGCTTTCATTGGCAATGACTGTTAATGTATTAACCTCAAAACCGCGCAGGCGTTCGCCGTTCTGGTTAACACACAGACGTAGGCCACGACCAATCGATTGCCGCCGATCCCGTTCCGTCTTGATATCCCGCAAAGTGCAAATTTGGAAAATATTCGGATTGTCCCATCCCTCACGCAAAGCTGAATGGGAGAAGATAAATTTGAGGGGCGTATTGAAGCTTAATAGTCTCTCTTTTTCTTTCATAATTAGATTGTAGGCTCTTTCAGCATTTTCACGATTACCTTGGTTATTTTCTTCTGTATTAGTCCAACTTCCCTTTTTGTCGATGGAGAAATATCCATTATGGACTTCCTCAGCAGAGGATTTTAAATCCACCTCGTGAAAAAGTGATTGATAGTCTGGGTGTTTGGCCCATCTGCGATACTCTTCCTCAAAAATGAGGGCATATTCCCCCTTGATTGGCTTACCATCGGCATCATATTGGCGATATCGGTTTACCACATCAATAAAGAAAAGACTCAAAACCTTAATGCCCAAAGGACGGAGACGTTTTTCCTTATCGAGGTGCTCTTTAATGGTGCGTCGAATCATTTCACGTTGAATAGCCAAGGCCTCTATATCGCCCCATGCTTGACCGGGTCTTAAATGATATTCACTTCCAGGGACTCTTATTTCTAAGAACTCATTTTCTGTTCCACTCCGAATTTCGCCAATACGACAATTGTGATAGACTGCTCGCTTGGCCGTCTGTTCTAGATCATCTCCATCATGAACAGTTACTTCTCGTCGTTTGACTCCGCTACCATTCTCAACATCTAACTCCACTTTCGCGCAGATAATTCCACGCTTGTTGCTTACGGACAAAAGCCGCACGAAAGGCTTATTATGTGCATCCTCTATCGTCGCGGATGCTACTTCGATTTGTTTGACCAACTTACGCTCATAGGCATCCACAGCGTCAAGACGGTACACCATGTGGTGCTTGTCGACATGGGTCGCGGAGTAGCGTAAAGTGCAGAAAGGATTCATTGATTCGAGGGCTGTTTTCCCTGCTCCTGAAAGGCCTCCATCCACACTTTGAGGCTCATCGACAATTAAAATGGGCCGAGTGCTCTTGATTAGGTCAATTGGTTTTTCGTCACCAGTTTTTTCACCACCTTTATAAAGATTGTTGACATCCTTTTTGTTGATAGCCCCGACAGTCATTACCATAACCTGTATATGTGGACTCGTGGCAAAAGTGCGCACTTGACCTAACTTAGAGGAGTCGTAGAGGAAGTAGTCGAAAGGAATGCCTGCATAAAGACTTTTAAAATGCTCTTCAGTGATCTGAAGAGACTTGTAGACACCTTCTTTAATGGCAATTGAGGGGACAATGATTATGAATTTGGAGAATCCATACCTTTTATTCAGCTCAAAAATCGTGCGCAAATAGACATATGTCTTACCCGTACCTGTCTCCATTTCCACTGTAAAGTCACCTGAGGCTAGTTTAGCAGACTGCTGCAATCCGCATTGAGACTGGACGGTATTCAGATTTTTTAGCAGCTCATCATCGAGCAATGTCAGTCGATTACCAATACCGAGATCGCTCTCCATACTGGGAAAAAAACCTCCACCAAGCGCATTTTTGGTCACAGTGAACTCTGTGCGACAGATTTCTTGACCTTTAAAGAGATCGCATACAGCGTCAATAGCCTGAAGCTGGTAATCAAGATTAGGTTCAAAATGGAGCTTCATGGCTTACGTTGTTTCCCTTTCGGTTGTTCAGTCACAGTCTTGGCGATGTTTTCCAAAGCCTTTTGCTGATCGCGTTCGGCTTCAGCTTCCATCAAAGCACGTCGTCTTGCAGCAAACTCTTCATACTCCAATTCCGCATGGATGTGTGCTGCTGATTTGCTCGATTTTCCTTTGTCGCTCAGTACGGAACGTTCATTGAAACGAAGAAAGTCATTAAGCTTTGTTTCCCAATCTTTTAAAAATATTTGTTTTCTTCGATGCGCCTGATCTTCAGCGTAATCCAACCACATGACAACAATACGGTTTAGTTCGCTAATTTCGTCCTGATTCAGATAATTTTTTGCTACAGTCACGTCAGATTTCCGTACTACTTCTCCCTTCCAGGTTGTTAACCCCATATTGGGCTGGTTATGATCTGCTCGACGATGGATTAACTCTGGAGCTGTAAGACCAGTTGCTGCAAAATGCAGTTTATTCTGGATTGTCTGAAAAAATTCGGTTGTCCCTTTGCTGCCAGGGCCATAATCGCCAGCTAATGCAAAAATTTCACGGACTCGCAGATACATCCGCTTTTCGCTCGCGCGAATATCTCGGATTCGCTCCAGCAATTCATCAAAATAATCAGGAACCCCAGACCCTTCAATAGGTGGATTTTTTAACCGCTGGTCATCCATCGTAAACCCTTTGACCAGGTATTCTTTCAATCGCTCGGTTGCCCATCGACGAAATTGTGTTCCTTTTTCCGAACGCACTCTAAAACCCACAGCCATAATAGCATCGAGATTGTAGTGTTCGATTTCCCGAGCTACCTCGCGTGAGCCTTCCGAACGAACTATTCGGAATTTCCGAATAGTTGGATTTGGCGTCAGCTCTCCCTCGCTATAAATGTTTTTTAAATGCTCATTAACAGTGGGTATTCCCACTTGAAACAGCTCTGCAATAAGAGCTTGACTTAACCATAGAGTCTCCTCCGAAAAGCGGCATTCCAATCTAGTTTGCCCATCTTCAGTTTGATAGAAAATAATCTCACCTGTAGGGGGTAACTTGCTTTCTGACATGATTGCTCCTTTCTATAAGCTTCTAACTTTATCAATACTGTGCTGGTCAAGAATTGCGGCGAGATTACTTTTCGCCACATCATTGGCAAACGCACTGTCACGAAAGACGACTGTACACTCTCCTATAGGGGCAAGTTCATTTCTCCAAGAAACAATACCTAAAGCTAATGGCTCGACTGAAAAGGTATCGATCTTATCATTGAGACAGGCAAATAAGGTTCCTGCGCCAATACTGTAAACCTCCTTTCTTGCTATGGTACGTTTCTCAGCAGGGACACACAAATCAAGGCCAAGCTTGAGCAAAAGTTCATAGAGGATATCTTCTTCGCTGCGGTCATGACGAATATGATCGATATTATCAAATAACGTCTTCTCCAGATTGTCATGATCTGGTTCCCAAGTGCGAATATTTGAAGTATCTAGTTTGAAGACACGAAAACCGGTATCTCCAGAGAACATTGGATTTTCATCTTTGATTTTTTTCCCTGCTCGGCGCAAGCGTTCTTTTGTGAGTTCAGAAATAGTTCGAGGTTTAACAAGTTTATCGCAAAAATCGGCAGCTGTTTTCTGTTCCTTGTTTTCGGGGTCAAGTCGTTCAGGTAGCTGAACGAGAATGTATCGGCAGTTACTACCTGCAGCGGCATTTTGGGCCAAGACAGCGTGACCGGTGGTACCAGAACCAGCGAAAAAATCTAGAACAATTTCATTTTCGGCAATGCCTAAACGAAGCATACGCTGTACTAGGGCGTAAGGTTTTGAAAAATCGAACACCTTGGCACCGAATAGCTCTTCAAGTTGTTTGCTAGACTCATCAGTAGTTCCAGTCGATTTTCTATCCCATAAATCAACAGGAACCATACCACCATCCATTTCTGTCAGAAATTTTTTCAGTCTAGGATATGTGTTTTCTCCTTTCTTTCCCCAATAAAGTTTGTTATCCTTTAGATGCATCTCATAGACCGATTTTTCGTATTTCCAAGCATTGGTTGGATGGGATATCTGCTTCCCTGAAATTGGATTGTTAATTGGATAGACGAGATTTTTCCGTTGTTCCTTAGTTGCAGGATTTACATACGAAACACTAGTCCAAATTCCACGAGGATCGTTGTCAGGATTATTATAAATTGAGTCAGCTTTTTCATTTCTTGGTTCACGAATTACTTCAATTGCAGAAGATTTGCGGTAACAGAGAATACTTTCAGTCAACGTGGCAAAAGTTTTTGCATTATTACTTCGAGTGAATCGTTTCTCCCATACAATTGAAACGAGAAAATTTTCTTCTCCGAAAATTTCATCTCCTACTTTACGAAGATTTGCATTCTCACCTTGGTCAATTGATATAAAAAGAAGGCCATCATCCTGTAGTAAATTTCTAGCTAACTTTAATCGCGGATACATCATATTAAGCCAATCAGTATGGAAACGACCACTAGTCTCAGCATTACTACTGATCTTTCGCCCACTTTCTACTTGTCCTGTTAGCTCCAAATAGTTCTTGATATTGTCCTGAAAGTTATCGGGATAAACGAAGTCATTTCCCGTATTATAGGGAGGATCAATGTAGATGAGTTTTACTTTGCCGGCATAGCTCTTTTGCAAGAGCTTCAGAACTTCCAGATTATCTCCTTCGATCATGATATTTTGAGTGGTATCCCAATCCACGCTCTCTTCCGGGCATGGGCGCAGGGTACCTGTACTCGGTGTAAGCGCGAGCTGCCTCGCCTGTCGTTTGCCATGCCAGTTTAGCCCATACTTCTCTTCACGCTCATCGACGACAGCGCCAAGAAGCTGTTTTAGCACTTCAAAGTCGATTTTCCCTTCTGTAAGGGATTCAGGAAACAATTCCTTTAGCCTCTCAATGTTTTCAGCTAAAATATCCGCTGAACAAGTTTCAGGAGCACCTTTAGTTAGTCTCTTCATTTTTTCTCCATCCTTATAGCCTTGCACAGGCGGTGGAATATTCAGTCTGCAAACGCTTATGCTCTAAATTTAATTCTACTTGCTTTGACAGCTGTTTTTCTTTAGCTGCAGCGGCACGTATTTCCGCAATTTTTTGTTTTAGAAAAGAGCACATACGCAATGCTTCACGTCGGTCAGTCGCATGCTCTTTTGAAGTGGGCATAGCAAAAACACCTTTTAAGCTAGCCGCATGCAATGCCAATACAGTATCGATCCATCCTTGATATAGGTCGTACAGCGAATTATGTGGTTGGCAAGTCAAAGCCAATGCTTTCCTAAACCTTTTGAGAATATCATCTTTCAAACTACCATCCAAAAGCGCTTCAATAATGTCGCCATCAATGACGGTTTTGCAGATTTCACTCTCGGACCATCGTTTATTAGCAAGAGAGAGAATCAACGTGGTCTCCTGTAAGGTGACAAGTATTATGGGGTAGGAGATGGTTCGGTGAACTAGCTCTATAAGTCTTTTTAACTTTCCTTCGGGACGCAGTCTCATATAAAGTACAGATATTTCTAGTACCTCTCTTATGTCATCCCTGTAAGTCGCTAAACCAATCGTAGTCGGCTTGAGCGCTGCCACCCATACGAGTTCTTCAATCCCTTCGTTGATCTGGCGCTTGTCTGCTACTGTCGTAGCGCCATGTTCAATAAGAGATTTCTTAGGAATACGATGATTTACTAAAGCATTTTCAGAGAATTCAAAAGAGTGAATGAGATCTATTGCCGCGCTCATTTGATAACCTCTGACAGCACTACAACAAAAGCAATGACCTCAAAGTCATTTATACCTGAAAATTCTCCTTTTAGCATATGTGTTCCTCCGGATGAAAAGAGACTTTCTACAGCGCGTTCCTCTCTTTTACCGATGATAGAAGTAATAGCCTTAGCGAGTAGCTCCTGTGCTACATTCATATCCTCACCAAACTTGGTTTGCTGGTCGTATTGGGCACAAGCTCGCGCATCGGGCAAATCGCGACCGACACAAAGGCGCTTGAGGCGATCAAGAAGCTGTTTCGTTTGCGTATAAGGCAGAAGCACTGAACCCTCTTTTCCAACATGTACGAGGTAATAAGGGACAAGAGGATAGCCAGTTTCTTTTGTTCGCTTTGCTGCTTCGCCCTCTGCGCGCAAACAAAAGATGATACCGGGAGGAAGTTCGTGTTCAGGAGAGGAAAGGACCGCAAAAGCGCCCAACGGTTGAGATTTCAAATCTCCTGGATACGACTTTAAATATTCAGCCAAATCAATGCGAAAATCCGTAAGTGTCAGATCTGCAATAGAAACTCCCGTCGAAAGATCTTCTAAATCAATGACAGCATCCTGTAGCTTGAGTAATTGCTTGCGTCGATACTCTAGATCATTCATGGGATTACCCGACTGCTGCTCGATGATGTTTTCTTCACCAGTAGCTGAGATGTCAAGCAATACCATTCGACCACTTACCCTTTGCTCAAGGTTGATATATTCCTCTAGTTCCATGTTGGGCCAAAAATTGACAAGCTGAATGCGGTCATTAGGTGATCCAATGCGATCGATACGACCAAAGCGCTGAATGATGCGTACGGGATTCCAATGAATATCGTAATTAACCAGCCAATCACAGTCTTGCAAGTTCTGCCCCTCGGAAATACAGTCGGTAGCAATAAGTAGACTTAGTTCCCCTTCACTGGAGAGATCTGCAGGTCGCTCTTTAGCCCGAGGAGCAAAAGCACTCAATATTGAAGTGAGGTCTTTACGGAGTCCTGACAACGTTGTCTGGTTACCAGCAGAACCTGTGACAAGTGCAGACTCAATTCCTAGTGTTTGATTTGCCCAAGGGGCAAGCTGAGAGTAAAGGTATTTTGCAGTGTCAGCAAACGCTGTGAAGACAATTACCTTGCGGTTAGAAGGGTTGATAGGATTTTGACACTTGCGCTGAATCACTTCACGCAACATCTCAAGCTTAGCGTCCCTTGCTGCATTCACTTCTAGCGCCGCAGAGTAAAGAGTAGCTAAACGGTTGCGATCTTCAATCAGCTCTTGTTTCCATCGAATTAGGTCGACGTCACTCAACAGGACTTTCACTTTGCGCCCCACTAGAAGACTTTCGAATGCAGGATCATCGATGTCTACGTCGTCGATGCTGAGCTCTTCAATTTCCTCGTTATGCGCATCAATCCGCTTCAAAGTTGCCTCGACATCGTCAAGTTGACGCTTTACTGTGAGTGCAAAAGACTGAACTGAACTTTCAAGACGCTTTAAGACATTCACGCGCAGCAGGTGAATAAGGCTTTCTTCGCGATCAACCTGGCGAAAAAATCCCTTGCCCCGATCAACTATCGTATCATATTTTTCATCGTACGCTTTTTGTTTATGAGGTAAAACATAGCGTAGAGGGGCGTAGGCCGCAAGATTTAAACGGCGGATTTCTTGGTTTATATCACGAATGGAACGAAATTCACCGGCAACATCCACGTCTGGCTTAAAATTAAGTGGTTTAAGACGTTCTGGGAAGCGACCAGTCTCTGCTGTACCATAGTATTTTTCGACATGCCTTCGAGAGCGAGCAATCGTCAATAAGTCCAGCAGTGTAAAATAATCAAAACCGAGCATCTCAATCAACCGTGAAGACGTTCTTTCGCTTTCATTTAGCTCTAACCACCGATTGAACTGCTTCTGGGCCATGCGTGTTGTGCTGTCGATACTTGCAATGCCTTTATCTGCCAAAGCTGTGTCATTACCCTCTGTAGCAAATGCAATTTGATTGCGCAGATCAGCCAACCGGTTATTGACAGGTGTGGCTGAAAGCATCAAAACACGGGTTTTAACCCCCTCCTTGATAATCTTCCGCATCAAACGATCATAACGGGTTTCTATACCTTGGCGCGGACTTTTCTTATTTCGAAAGTTATGTGATTCATCAATCACCACCAGATCATAGTTGCCCCAATTGACGTTGGATAAGTCAATGTCTCCCGATATTCCGCTGTCACGTGATAAATCAGTGTGATTAAGAACGTCGTAGTTAAAGCGATCGGGAGCCAAAATATTCCGTCTATCGTTTGCTGCATAGAGTGTCCAGTTATCACGCAATCGCTTTGGGCATAGAACCAGAACACGATCGTTACGTAGCTCGTGGTACTTAATGATAGCCAATGCTTCGAAGGTTTTTCCTAGACCCACGCTATCAGCGATAATGCAGCCACCGAAACGGTTGAGCTTGTCGATGGCACCAATTACCCCATCGCGCTGAAATTTGAAGAGCTTCCGCCATACCACTGTGTCACGTATACCAGTAGCGCTTTTGATAATTCTGTCCTCATCGAGTTCTTCATCACGATTGGAGAACAAATGATCAAGAATGAGTGTATAGATAGTGCGCGGATTTCGATGAGCAACTAACGATTCTAGAGCTCCAATCACACCTTCTTTTGCAGAAGGATTAGATTTTAAAGCAGCCCACTGGGCATCAAACCACGTGCTAAATGTTGTGCTTTCATCGGGTGTTTGAGAGGCTTGAATTAAACTAAGGGAATTGCTTGAAGTAATCCCAAGTCCTTCGGAACTGAATGAAAATGAGCCATGAATCGCTTGCTGGGGTTGTTTTTGCTCATCCCGTATTACCAAAGTGCTTTGAGGCACAGGCCCATTCGCTCGTCGAAGATCGACCTTGTCACGTATCCATTCTGCACAACACTTTGCAAGCCAACGGATCTGCAGTCGATTTCGAACGGGTCTATCAGCCGGCGTTCCGAATAGTCCCACATCGGAATCTTCGGGTGGCAAAATAAGCTGTGCCTTCGTTAACGTCGGCAACTCCTTAGTAAGCTCCGCAAAGGCAAAAAGAGAAAAGGATGGTGTGATCATATCAATCTGGCCACCAGCCTTAAGATATGGCCGTATGATCTCGATGACTCTCTCGACTCCTTTATTCCGAATAATCTTCATGTGATCTCATTCCTTCCTAGGCGATGCTTCAACCCTCAAAAATATTTGGCACATGTGATTTTCGTACTCACAAGTCACGAGCCAATCCCCCATTTTTCATAAAAGTGTGAGCTAACCCAAAAAAGCATGTGAAAAAGCAACAGAATATAACACAGACCACATTGCACGCAACCGTAAAAAGATGTTAAACTCAAAACTTATCTGATTTATATTCAAATATTTAAGATCCTGTGATCGGGAATTTCATCAATTCACCCCACTCTCTCTAACTTGCCGCTTTAATTACGCTCGGAATTTGTCAGCCTGAACTTAGAGCATGTCCTATTCAAAGATAAGGGCGAAGAGGCCACCCTATTGCAATCTAAGACATTAGACACCGCGCAGGTAGTTTACTATGCTAAAGACAAAAATATATGCCCCGTCTCTGCACTAAAGGCTTGGATAGAGAAGGCACAGATCAAAGAAGGAGCTACTTTCCGTTCTCTGGCGAAGGGCGATAAGGTAGCAGGGCGCTTATCCGGGCATAGTGTAAGCGCAGTAATTAAGATACACTTTGGGGAAGAATATAGCGACCACTCTACCAGGCGCGAGCTACTGACTGACGCAGCGGAAAAGAACACCCCGCTTCACGTCCTCAAAAAGCTAAGTAGGCACAAGTCATCTGAAATGATGCTGCGCTATGCGGAAGCTGCGAAAAACTTCGAAGATAGCACTGTTTCCGTCCTGGGGGTGTAGCGTCCGCGCCAATGAGAGCCTTGAGTTTGTTACCTCACTAGGCTGGCAATTTTGCTTGACCATGCTCAGCAGCATGCGCACTGGGTTATGGGCTACCCAGCATTAGCGACTGCTCCACACCCAGGCACAAGTAAAAGCTAAGTTGGTGGTGTTTCTCTTGGATTGAAGGTTTTACACATGCTATTGAATTTCGCTCAAAGGGGTTTGCTCATCCACGATAACGCATTCGAAGAAGTCGTCAAAATCTACGCCTGCTATCTCAGCGATTTTCTTAGGGTTGTAAAGAGGTGTAATTAAAGCAAAAGGTTTGTCAAAAATAGTATTCCTAAGCACCTCATCAAATAGCTCAGTTCTTAGTTGTACAAACATCACATAGTTGGGCATGATATACAAAGCGATGTGCCCTGAAGAGATGTTGTCAAAAAAACTTGCTGTGACCACGTAGTGTGTTTTACTTTCTCCTTTAATTTGTACATTGCTTATAATAGTATTCATGCGCATTGCATATGCACTTAAAAGTTTTGTGGTTCCATTCAAAACACCAGTTTGTGTTTGGCTGAAAAGGTGGCTATATGCAAAAAAGTCAAAAATCAAGGGTAAATTTTTTGCTTTCCCACTTATATACTTAAGAGCACCAGCATTTTGAGAGAAAATCAAGTTTGAATTTATTTTGTGATCCAAAACTTGACATGTCCATTCATTGTTATCGGCAACAATGCCGTGTGGCTGGCCAAAGGAAGTGATCTGAATTGCGGCACTGGCAAAAGATGCGAAAAAACACTGTAAAATTAAAGTAAAAGCCAATATTGATTTCATGCATACCTTCTTAAAAATTAAAAATTTAAAAAACTATGCTAAATGATACAGGTCAAGTCAATTGCAGACAACGCTAAGTTATTTCTACTGGATTTGGATAGACGGAAGTGTGTCTTGATGGCGCGTATGTAAAAACGGCTTGAAGCATCTATGCCTTCCCCTCCTCCTTAAGGCGCGCATGCCTTGGCTGTAAATGTTTGCCTAAAGTAACAAGTTGACAACTTCCACAGGCTGCCCTACATTAGTAGTAACTAAACATTAAAAGGTTCAAGCATGGCTAAAGTAAAGGGTCGCCCCAAAGAAATTGAGGAAGGCAAACGCCTTTCTGTGGTGCTATCGCAAAAACAAATCGAACAAGTAAGACTGGCAGCGGTTGAAATGAGCACAAGGGAGAGGCGGCCGGTTGGTGTTTCTGAGGCTCTGCGCAGAGCTATAGAACGCTCCTACCCCATACCTGAGCAAATAGATATGTTCGGCAGTCCATTAAAGAAAAAAAGCTCCCACTGAGATTGACTGCAAAGAAATTGATAGGCAAGTAAAAGCTGCTCAGGGATACCAGTAAAAGCAATCCATAGTTTGACGAAAGCCGGAGCTTTTAAGAGTTCGCATACCTAACATCGCAAATTTGGCGCATTGCTGAATTTGCAGATTCATTGAGATGATTCCAACTAGCTCTAAATCCATACTCATCTAAGGCCAAAAAAGCTACAGGAACTAACGCTCTCTTTCATTCGCTTTTGCTCTTGCTGTCTCTCTATCAGGAATGCATTGTTCTTGCAATATGGATTGTCTTCCTGGCATTTGTGCTACTTCTGCTTGTAATCCGTTTTTTCCTTGGGCTTGGGCTAATTGGCTAACTTCTTTCAAAATCGCTGAATCAATTTCCCATACCTTAGAGCCATGCCTCTGCTCCAGATCAGATCTCAACCGCTTATCGACATCCACAACGATTTCATTAAGCTGATTGAAGGTCATACCGTGCTGAGCTGCCACAGCCTCAAGCCGATCTATTCCGATAGCCTTGCTATCCGCACGTAAGAGGATATCACGCACAAAATTCGCGGATTTATCTGCCGGAAGAGTATCGGCCAAATCCCATTTCAAAGGAAAATCCTTTAAGGCATCATTAGAAACTTGCTTTAAAGATTTAACCCCTGTCTGACGCAAACAACCACAAATATCCGCAGCGGCCTTAAACCCAGCTGGATCATTATCAGGCCAGATGACAATATCGCGGCCAAAAAGTTTTTTCCAATCAACGCTATTTGCTGCCGCTGCTCCACCTAGCCAAGAGATAACCGTATATTCATTGCCTAACATTTCGTGGGCTGCATTGGCTGTTTTTTCGCCTTCAACAATCAAAATCGGCTTAGATGGAGATTGCTGCACCAGGGGCAAGTTATAAATTAACGCATTTTGAGCCTTATACCGCCTAAGTCCCCATTTAGCTTCGGTTTCCGGATGCGTCTTACCATAACTTGCAGGTAGCACAATTTTTTTTCCTCCGGCTTTCGGCTCCAAGCGCAGCGTGTAGCAGATAAGTTTGTTTTGTTCATTGTAATATGGATAGTGCGCAGCAACGCAATAGCTGTCGTCAAGATGTCGCGATAAGAAGTTCAGCGCGGGTAATGGCTTATCAGATGAAGGCTCAAGACTAATCCAGGTATCTTCTTTCATCTTGGAAAAACTAGCGATGGAATAATGCGAGGGAGTTGGTTTTCCAGCAGACTCTTTCAAGAAATCGCGCGCCCAACTGCATGCTTGAGATATGGATAGGTTTTCTTTTTTTTGTATAAGCTGCAAAAGGTTGCCACCTTCTTTATTTGCAAAATCATAATAGCATCCTTTTTTTTCTCCCACACAGGTGACTGCTAACGAACCATTTGATCCAAAACGAAAACTGCGTTTATCTTTTCGTTGAGGCCCATCAGGAAATAGCTGATAAAGCAAGCCCTCAATTTTATCAGTAAGCTGTGTTGCAAGACTATCTTTTGGTTGTATAACTTGCTCATAACGCATCGCCCTTTCTTGCAAAATCTCAAACCCTTTTTGACCAAGTATTGTTTTATGTTGAACCCCACCCCTCAACAGGTCAAATGCTGCGGCATTTCTTTCCCCACATGCTTTTTGCCAAGCAACAAAACTAGGCGCTGCTTCCTTAGAAATTGAAGATGCTGTTACTTCCGCCTGTATAATTGCATAAAGAGAAGAAGCTGTTTCCGTTTTTTCAAAATATACTGTATAAATTTTTCGTTTGTCTTCATGAAGCTTCTGTAGGCAATTGCTTTTCGATTGTTGCGCTTTCTCTGGATTCTGGCTCGGGGCCAATGCGCCTTTTTTAACCTCGACTAAACTACTACTCTCTTTCGCAGACTGCTTTTGTTGCGTTTTATCAGAAATATGAAGGGATTCTAATAGTTCTTCTTTGACTTCAACAACACGCCCTTCTCCTTTAGTCGACTGACTGGGCACCACGTAAAAATTCGCATCAAGATGTCTGTCTTGCACCTTTTCTACGAAGGAGCTAACATGCGCTTTCAAAGTGTCCCAAGTTTTGAGACTATATCCTTTAGCTCGCGACAAAAGTTCTTCAGAACTACAAAAATCCTGGATTTCTTTCTCCCTTTTTTGCGTTTTTTGAGCCTCCTTGATTTCGGAATGATATGTATAATTGAGGGTATTCTCTTGCTCACTCTTTCTCATGGCCTGACGCTTTATATCCATTAGGCATGAGGCATCTGTCTTAGAGACAAAACAATGGGCATTGCGTACATGACGCGTCATTCCCACATACAACAATTTTTGATGCATGTGTCGATTATACACCACGTAGCATCTGTCTATAGTCCTGCCTTGCGAACGGTAGTAGGTAGCCGCATAGCCCAACTGAAAATCAGTAAATTTTTTAGGATTAAAGCTAATCTTTTTTTTGTCTTCTGTGGCCACAACGAAATTATCTTCAGAAGCACTTACAAGGACTCCTTGCAAACCATTCGACACATTCAGCTTTTTAGAATTAGCACGAAACTCAAGCACATCACCTTCACTGATGCGAATATTTCCAAAAGTTGTCTGGCAAGAAAACTCCTTCTCAGCCACTTCACCCTTGCTTTGCCTTACAGCATGGATTAAGTCATTGATCTGCCTAACTTCATTATTTGTATGCGCTATAATGAGCTTTGATGCATATGGAAAATCAACTGTATCAGCAGCCCACTTTTCAACAGCCTTGAATAGCTTTTCCTCTTTGTCTGCGCTCCAAACAAATCCACCTGTTCTTGCTATCATGTCCACTGCAACAGCCACATCGCCATGCGCTAATCGTTTTGCGATTTCACGATGGCTGCTTTCTTTTTGTCTTTGGATGTCACCTAGAAATGAATGACCATAGCGCTCACAAAAAATCTTAAAAAATCCTCCGCGTTCAACAGAGGAAAGTTGAGCAGAATTACCCGAAAAAATAATTTGGATTTCATTTTTTTCAGCAACCTTTAGGAGTTCCAAAAGAGGACGATTACCTAACTTTCCCGATTCGTCTACGATCCAGATCTCTTTGCCTGGGGAGATGGTGCTTTTTTTGGAGAAATTGTTCTTAAAAAGGAATTGATGCACGTTCCTGACATCCTTAAATCCCTTCTCCAGCAAAACTTTAACCGTGGCGTTGTCTGGGCCAAAAGCGCGCACTTTATACCCACTTCCCTCATAGTGATCGCGTAAAGCCACAAGCAGATAACTTTTTCCTGTGCCAGCTAAACCCTCAATGCAAGATAAGGATTTCCCTCCTTTTACAATAGCATTGTAAGCCTCGCGTTGTTCACCAGTTAATGCAATAGAGCATGATTCGCCTGCAACAGGAAGAGCCATTCTCTTTTCCATCCTATTCGATATCCGTAGAATCTGCTGTTCTTCTTCGATAACTTTGGAAGAACTAAATTTTTGTGTCGGTTGGCCAGAGACCTTATCAAAAAGTTGTATAAGATTAGGATTTTTCCAAAATGTGTTGCGCACATTCTCAATATCTCCTTCAAGCAGATGCTTGTGCAAAAATACCTCTAGATCGGCATCGGAAAACACGCTTTTATTTTCTGTTATTTTCTCCAATATGACATCTGGATCTTTCATTAAAAGTTGTCCTAATTCTATTCGCTTGTCCTGTCGTTCTAAAATTTCATAGGCTTTTTCACTTCTCATACGCACAGGCCCAAGATGAATCTGTGCTACAGTTCCTTTATGATCTACACGTAAATCCAACCCGTTCCCTTCAAAATATTCGTTTTGAAATTGAGTCCATAATTTTTCCCATTCTAAACCACAGAAAGCAAAATGACTACTGCCTCTCACTTGAGGTATAATGTCATTTGTTTTTTTCAAACTAAAACCGTCTCCAGACTCGTTAAAGGGTCGCGAGGTAATTAAAATATGCGCGTGATAATTTTTAGCGTACACATCCATCTCATCTGGTTCCTCATATCGATTAGAGCTATTTGGGCAATGCAAATCAATTTGCACTCCAAAACCCTTTGATACGAAGTACTTTTTTGCAAAGAGTTCCGACATCTCTATACGCTGCCTATTCGATATCATCTTATCGTCTGGCAGAGCTAATAAAAGCTCATAGCCTACCTGGGCATCTTTTCGTCTTTCACACCTCTCCACTGCATTCCATAATTTTTGCGGATCTAAAAATTGGGAGTCTGCATTTTTAGGCAACAGAATTGCATGATGCAAAGGCTTTTCTTTCTCATGCGTTCGATCATAAGTGCTAGAAGGCGTATTGCTAGTGCCCTCAAATTCCAATTTTAGCTTTCCTGTATAGGCAGACTTTGCCAGCATGTTTTTACCGGCAGAGCGCTTTACAAACTCAAGGCGAGCAAAGCAGATAGCCATATAAATTTTTCTCCTTTGATTAATCTGCAAGATATGAATTTTTCCTTGGTCTGTCAACGAATTTTCCCATTTTTTTTGAAATTTTTAGCCTGGGTGTTGGAACAACACATATTGCGTACGGATTTCTCCTGTTCTTGCTGCCCTGCTCTTCATCACTTTGGATTTTATATTTCAATGTTTCGGACTGTGTTGTAGCTGCTGTTTAAAATTTCATTGACGTCTAATGGATAATTTTTTAGGATGGATTTTTACAGATGGAGGTCTCATATGCCAAGCCTAAATCAGACTTTAGAAGTCAAAAAAAAGAAACATCGGGAATTAGAGCAAAAGATTAAACAAGAAATCAAGAACAAGCAGATGAATGAGCTTTACAACTTAGCCTGCAAAACTGGAATTTCAAATTTAGAACTATGCTCTTTGCATGGTGCTTTTCTTGAAATTGCTAATGGAGCAAAAAACCAAGAAAATATCCAACGATGGAAAGAAGCCGGAGAAAAGCAAAAACCAGACAATCTAAAGCCTCTCATTATTAAATTTCCAACCTCACTCCCACAGGACATAAAATCCTCCCTAAAGCAGCTTAATTTTAAATGGAATAGCTTTAGGGGAGAATATTATGGATCTGGAGATATTCATATCTTAAAATTGCTGCTTAAAAACGTTGATCATGAAGTGGTGCAGATTTGATAGTACAACACGTCTCAAACAATCAACTATTTCTTTGTTTTTTCTCTTTAGGTGTTGCTGCTCTTTGCTTGTCATTTGGCATCGAGCATGTGCTCCATATTCAAGCATGTAATTTTTGTTCGTGGCAAAGGTATATATACTTAGTCCTAGTCATCATAACTTTAAGCGGCATTTTTTCTAAAAATAAGCAAATGACACTGGCGATGTGTATAGCCATATTTTTAGCTAGTTTTTTGCTTGCCAGTTACCATTTCGGAATCCAATCAGGGTTTATAGATGAAACCTGTGCTATTCAATCACCGAAAAATACTAAAGAATTCGAAACAATGCTATTCAATCCAACAGCTTCTTGCTCTTCATTTGGCTGGTCTTTTTTTAGTATTCCTCTTTCCGCTATCAATGCGTTCTTTTCTCTTGTGTGTCTTTGCTTCGCCCTTTACAAATCCATAAAGCTAACAAAAATAGAAAAATCTCACTTCCCCTTAAGAATGGAGAAGGCCTAGAACAATTCCGACAAATTCATTATGCCATTTCTTGGAATTCGCCATGTTATTAAGAGATTACTTCTGTGCTTACGAGTTAGCTCAACCCTTACGGCTCATAAGCATAGAAGTGCAATGGAAATAGTCCTTAATCCTAGATCACTCCGAATTTGATTAGGATGTTCTTAAGTTGCTCTTCAAATCCAAGCTCTGAAAATCCAAGAGGGAAGGCCGAACGGCCAATCCGAAAGGTCGCGTAATTGTCGCTAAGTGAAAAAATTTTCCCCCCATCCAACCTATGCGCGTATAAAAGATGGTATGTCTCCGCAATGCTTCGATTCTTTTTAAAGAGATCTGCTTTTTCGTCAGATTTTTGGCTTTTTGGCTTTGAGGACATCATCGTAATCCATAACGTATCAAATTTTTCGCGCAGCTTCGCTGGAGATTGAATGTTTTTGATCCAAAACGACTCTGTTGGCAACCACTCAATCATGCTTTTAATTTCAGCAGGCGATCTGTTATCAATTTGCAACATGCGCTCGACATGGAAAGCCCAGTTTTGCATATTGGGTTGCCTATGCTTAGGATTAATTTCTTTCAATTTTTTTAAAAGAAGAGCAGCAAGTCCGAACGCATGTTCGGACACCTCTTCTTTTTTTGTTTTTCCTAGCTGTTCTTCTTTATTGTTCTTCTTTTGTCCGTTGGACGGACAGCCTGTCCGTATTGCGGACACGTTGTCCATTTGACGGACACCCTGTTCGCCAGACGGACAGGGTGTCCGCTTGGCGGACACCTCTTCCCCGTGTTTATTCTGGCTTTCACCACCCATCTTGGTTGTTTTCATTTCTTCAAAAAACATAATGTTTTCCGGCATAATATTTGTCACAGTGATGATGTTTTGTCCACCAACGACTTTAGGCTTTGTTTTTACAGCTATTAAACTTTTTCCTCCTAGCGTCGGTCTTGGCTTCGCTAAAGTAATAATCACTTGAGAAGCCTTAGTTTTTCCCATTCCCGCCTCTTTCGCCAAAGTGCGCACGCCTTTAAATGACTTACCACGATCCCCTGCTGTTCTTTTCAAAGCAAAAAACATAGCGATCTCATATGCATCAAGACCAAGATGAAAAATGATATTGCTAGCCTGCGTAAAATATTTTGATTCAGGGGAGTCTTCTTCTACAACCCAAGCTTCACTCATGAAAACCTCTTCGATTCGAATTGCTTGCAGAAAAAACTTTTTGCTCTTATCAAAAATAAAATACTTGATGCCGGTTACGGCAAAAGAAATTTTTTGAAATTGGTAGCCGAAAAAAAGATGGCACGTATAACATACGTACGCTAGGCGTTAAGGATGGTCTCATCATTTGTTCTGTTGGCGCAAAGTTGAAATGTC
>PLSG01000160.1 GCA_003164155.1 Parachlamydiaceae bacterium
GCTCCTCACGTATCTCTTTAGATGCGGCTGCGAACTTTACCAATAGAGAGAGGTCGATCGAATCGATCCTCGTCAAAAGTTCTTCATTTTCCGATTTTCCCCCAGAAAATAATACCTGGTTGTAAGAGTTGAAGATAACTTCCGAGAATCTGCTTAAAGAAATGAAGAGACTTGTTGATTCCCTATGCTTTACGCCCTCCTCTAATAGAGAGTATCTATGTACTGCTAAACCCGTGCAATTCGTTGGAAAGTCATTTATAGGCATCGCCCGAGGATCAATCCCCAAGGCGATTAACGCCAAGGCCTTCTGGCCTGTTATATCTTTATTGTATTCTGAAAGACATGCCTGCCAAGGCTTTTGAATTTTGTCAATTGTCTTTTGCAAACGATCGCGAATTTTTTCTAGTTGGGCGATGCGCACCTTTTGGGTTGCGCCCAATGCGTTTTGGACTACACTCCATATAGAGTCTGAAGGAGCACTACAGGGTGCCCATTTATATGCTTCATCGAGCCTTAATTTTACCTGCGCGTGGCGTCGCAAAGCATACTCAAGGGTCGCATAACCGGAATCGGCGGCTATGATAGCTCTCTGAAAGCTGTTGAGAATGCCCGATTCAAGACGTAATCGGATATCAGCTGAAAGGACGAGAGGAGGAGCTGGAGTGAACTTTGTGCAACTTAAATATTTATCAGGTAAAACGTCAAAAGGATTAAGCTGTGGGGGTGGAGAATACACTGAAGAGAAAAAGTCATCTTCCGAAAAGGGTGAAGGGACTGGATAAGTAATAACCCGCGAGAGATACTCCGATCTGGATAAACGAGGAGTTATAGGAGTGCGGGACTCAGTTCTAGATAAATGTGGACTAAAATTAAGATCACAAGCATATGAATTAAAAGTACAAATATTAGAACCCATAAAAACCTCATCAGTCAATTAATAACAAAACAATGCGGGCAAAGCAAAGATCAGGCAACATTAAATACTCCCCCGCATACTGGCATTTTACCCAAATTCCGCTAACCTAAATACAACGAAAACCATCTCCCCTATCTATCTGATCTTTTTCATCCTGTAAAATTTCCAAGATAAGAAAATAAAAGAAGTGATTGCAGTAGCCTAAACTTTGACTGAAAAGGTGAACAAGAGTATGGGATGGCGCTTAAATTATCGATAGCTCCTGACCTTTTTCCTTTTCTTCGTCTTTTTCCTCTTCTGAGGCAGACAGGCTTTCCCCAAAGGTGAATGCATTTAAGCGCGTTAAAAAGGCTACTCGCTCAGTTTCCGCGGATTGACTGTCAGCGTTATCCGGATTTCGAAGAGGTTTAGGAGAACTATCCACACGGATCACGTAGGGAGCTTGGTCAGCATGCAGCCACAACCTATCATCGCCTATATAATCACAGATCAATAGGGCCGTATCTCGATTAAGCACAGAATGTCCCTTAACCACTGAGCTTAAAAAATTGAAAACATGCGCTCTTCTTTGCACAAGCTCCTCACGTATCTCTTTAGATGCTGCCATGAACTTTACCAGAAGAGGAAGGTTGATCGGATAGATCCTCCTCTGATGCCACACATCTTCCTGTTTTTCCCTAGAAGAGAATAACTGACTGTAAGAGTTGAGCTCAACATCCGAAGATTTGCTTAAAGGAATAAAAAGACTTGCTGCGGTTGCCACTCTCCCAGAACATCTACGCACAGCTACGCATGTGTTCACGCCATAATCACTTATGGGCAACGCTCGAGGATCAACCCCTAAGGCGATTAAAGCCATAGCCTTTTGGCCTGTGATATCTTTATTGTATTCTGAAAGGCACGCCTGCCAAGGTTTAGATGCCCTTATAAGCTCATCTCGCTCTAGAATTTTGTCAATGGTCTTTTGCAAACGATTATAAGTTTTTTCTAATTGTGCGATGCGCACCTTTTGGGTTGCGCTCAAAGCGTCTTCTACTAAACACCATACAGGGTCTGAAAGAGCACTAGTGATCGTCCATTTATATGCTTCATCGAGCTTTAGTTTTATCTGCGCTTGGCGTCGCAAAGCATACTCCCAAGTCGCATAACCAGGGTCGGCTGCTAGGATGGCCCTCTGAAAGCTATTGAAAATGTCCGATTCAAAGCGTCGGCGGATATCAGCTGATAGAACGAGAGGAGGTGGCGAGGTGAACTTCCTGCAAAATGAAAATGCTTTGGATAAAAAAGTATGTTGAGCGGGTGGAGAATAAGCTAGAGAGAAAAAGTCATCTTCCGAAAAGGGAGAAGGCACTGGATAGGTAATATGCCGAGAGAAAAACTCAGATCTAGATCCATGCCTATCAGATTGGAAAAAAGGAAGCGAATTTACGAAAGGAATTTGACAAGGACAGAAATTAGAAGACATAAAAACCTCATTAAACTAAAAAAACCACTTATAAAAGTAAAATTCATAACATATTACATAATTCCTAGTCAACCGATAGCGGCCACAAGACGGCCTGCCGACAACTTCTTATAAAGTGCAAGGTAATGTAGAACAAATCCCCGCTTCATGCCAAAACTTCATCCAAACTCTTGTCAAGTATACATGTTAGCGTTTTTTAGAAATGTCCT
>PLSG01000366.1 GCA_003164155.1 Parachlamydiaceae bacterium
GCGCACTTCAGATATAACGTCTAGGCCATACCATAGATAATATTCATGAAAAATCCAGGATGGGTAGGGTCTTTAGCGCAGGCCCCCCTCAATTTAAATATTACTGTGTACTGCGTTGGAAACCAGCAACCTCGCCTATGGCCTTAACAAATTCAAGTGTGATCTCGTCAAATTTATTTTGGGGGATGTTTTGCTTGGCAAAGATAGCTTGGATAATCGGCAGCTTTTGCTGCAAATGAGAAGAATCAGCCTTGAGTTGCGCCAGCGTTTGAACACTTATGCTTGGGCTCAACTCCTTTTTTAAGGTGTTAGCTATATCCAGATAGGTATCCGTCAAAATCACCACAGCTGCATCCAGGTTGCTTTGCATAGTCTTTTCGCGGACATCAAACTTGTACTTACCGTACCACCAGTCGTAGCCATCCTTCTGAGTTTCTTTGAAAAAATTAGCTAGGGAAGCGCCAGTGAAAGATCCCAATAGAGAGCCGACGAAAGAGCCAATGGCATTATACACCGATGANNGGTGAGCCGGTAGTAGCGGCGACGCTCGTCGCACTGTTGGAGATGGCAGCAAAAACGGTTTGCGCAAAAGCCGCCAAGCTAGCACCATACCTATCATATAGCAATGTAATGGCGCCCACTTGATATAGTTGGTAAATGCAAGCAGCGAAAATCCCCGAGATAAGCAAAGGCAGACTTCCACCTATGATCAGAGCAATGCTTTTGGCCCGAAGCTTTTCAAATGATCCGGGTGTTAACTGGCTATTGGCCTTTAATAAATCGATTGCCATTCCGGGCATCACGGCTTCTCTGGGTGAACTTTTAGTCAGTTTTGCACTGAGCAAAAACTGCAAATTCTGGGGATTTCCCACTTGTAATGGCTGCATAGACATGATTATACCCTCTATTATTGGACATGGCTACAAGTTAGCCTTAAAGCATGCCCTTATTTTTGATCAACCTATCAGAAAGCTTTCCATGCAAGAAAGGTATAGGCTGCCCCATTTAGTGTAAAGAAAATTTGGAATTGGCCCTGTTAGTAGTCTGGATGGCAAGTAGAGTACGCCCTTAGAGGATAGAAGAGCTGGGAGCGTCTCATAGATATCCATGTTCTAAGCTTGCCAACCCATTGTTCGATGTGCTATAGAAATTAATTGTATGTGAGCATTCGATTATCTCAACTTTATGGCTCTGAGCGTCATTACTTTGAGCATCGACATGCACGCCCAGATGAGATATCTGCTTGTCAGTGTACCAGGAAATAGCGCCTTAGAGCCAACCGCCAAAGAAGGAAAACTTTTATGTCCAGCACAACACATAACGCGCTGCAACTCGGCGATACAGCCCCCGATTTTATAGCGGAAACTACAGCTGGAAAAATATCCTTATATGAATGGATGGGAGATTCTTGGTGCGTTTTTTTCTCACATCCTAAAGATTTCACCCCCGTATGCACGACTGAGCTAGGCTATGCCGCAAAAAGCAAAGCTGCATTCGACAACCGGCATGTCAAAATCTTGGCCTTAAGCGTGGGCAGCGTTGAAAGCCATAAAGCATGGATTCCCGACATCAACGAAACACAAATGACGACAGTCAATTTCCCAATCGTCGGGGATCCAGAAGGGAAGCTTGCTCAATTGTACGGGATGATTCATCCTAACGTCAGTGAAACCTTTACAGTGAGAACCGTATTCATCATCGACCCCAAGAAAAAGATCCGCCTCATGATGACTTATCCCCAATCTACGGGACGCAATTTTGACGAGATATTGCGCGTCATCGATTCCATGCAACTAACCGACAAGTATAAAGTAGCCACGCCAGCCAACTGGAAAAAGGGCGAAGATTGCATCATTTTGCCCAGCCTTACCGATCCAGACGAACTGAAGCTACATTTTCCAAAAGAGTTCAACACGTTGAAACCTTACCTGAGGATTACTCCACAGCCGGATCATAAATGCTGACCCCCATATTTCATTCACCCCCAAATGAGGGTGAATAAGATAAAGTTGGCCTTCATTTTTGAAGGCACCAAAAGACCGCAAAAGCGACTGGATTTTCAATTTACTGACATCCTCTTCAGGCTGAGGAAATGTTCTAATTTATACAGTCTCAAAAAGTTCAACATCGAAGATCAGTGTAGCATTAGGGGGAATGACTCCAGGCACACCACTTACTCCATACCCTAGCTGGGAAGGGATTATCAGCCTTCTTTTTTCGCCAACTCTCATACTCAAAACGCCCTCATCCCATCCCTTTATGACCATGCCAATGCCTATTTTAAAGCTAAATTTAGCTCCTCTGTCGACGCTGCTGTCAAATTTCATTCCCGGCTGACCACCTTCTTCCAGCCATCCGGTGTAGTGCACCGTGACGGTTTGTCCCTTTTTGGGTTGCGCAGCTCCTGAAGGCGCAGGCGCTAAGACAGTATATTTTAATCCCGATTTTTCTTGGGCAGTATGCATAGAGTTTTCCTCTGTTTGTAACTGGTTAGATCCCCTCGAAGAAACCTTGGGGGTCTAACCTAATATTTTTAGATAACGAACTTGAGTTTTTAATAACCCAAGTTGCTAGCAACTTGGGT
>PLSG01000577.1 GCA_003164155.1 Parachlamydiaceae bacterium
AGGCGGTCGATGCCGATGCCCAAACCACCCGTTGGGGGCATCCCCTGGCAGATAGCTTCGATGAACTCCTCATCTAAAGGGCTGGCCTCTTCATCGCCGGCTTCTCGCCGGTTAGCTTGCTTTTCTAGCAGGCTGCGCTGCAGCTCGGGGTCGTTGAGCTCGGAGTAGGCATTGCAAAGCTCTTGTCCCAAGACGAAGCTTTCAAACCTCTCCACGATGCCGGCTGCTTTTTCGTGCGCATTTCGATGCAGCTTGCACAGCGGTGTGGTCTCGATAGGATGATCGGTAATATGATGAGGCTGGATCAGATGGTGCTCGACTTTGATTTCAAATAGGGCGGCAATCAACAGCCCTTTGCTCATGCTTTTCAATTTTTTGGGATCGCAATGGCCGCTCTCCTCGATGATTTGGCGCATCTGCGATTCACTCAGCTGGTCGACATCGAGCTGGCCATATGTTTTTAGACTCTCTTTCATGGTCATGCGCAGCCAAGGCGCTTTGACATCGATTACCACAGGTTCGCTGCCTTCTTCGCCCCCTACAGCTATTTGCGTTGAGCCATAAAGCGCCAAGGCCAATTTTTCTACGAGTTTCTCCATGAAGCGCATCATGTCGTTGTAGTCCCAATAGGCCGCATAAGCTTCCAGCATAGTGAATTCGGGATTGTGATTGCGGTCAATGCCCTCGTTGCGGAAGACTTTGCCGATCTCAAAGATGCGCTCCATGCCGCCGATAATCAACTTCTTCAGCGATATTTCCAAGGAGATGCGCATAAACATCTCTTGGTCTAGTGCGTTGAGCAGGGTGGTAAAAGGGCGAGCTTCGGCTCCTCCATAGATGGCTTGGAGCACGGGTGTTTCCACTTCGATGAACGACTGTGCATGGCAATATTCCCGAATTTGCTGGAGAATTAGGCTGCGCATGCGGAATTTTTTCTGCACCTCCGGATTGGAGATCAGATCCAGCCAGCGCTTGCGATAGCGCAGCTCTTTGTCGGTTAACCCGCTATGTTTTTCGGCCAAAGGCAGCAGCGTTTTGCAAAGTAAAGTGACTTTTTTAGCAAAAATTGTCAACTCGCCTTTGTTGGTATGGAATAGGTTTCCCTCTATGCCGATGATATCGCCGATATCGATTTTTTTTTCGATCAGTTTGTAAGGGGTTAGAATGTCGGATGGCTGAGCTGGACCGCCAGCCTCGGAAAGGTGGGCGGCAGGCCCTTGGGGTTGATATCCTTCAACTTGCGTGACATCCCTGTTGAACATCACCTGGATACGGCCTGTGCTATCTTGGACATGTGCAAAGGCGTTCTTTCCCATGGAGCGAAATAACACCAGCCTGCCGGCAATACATACCGAGGGGGTGGTGCCAGCGGCGGCATCTTCGCTATGCCCCACGGGGCTGCCCGGTAAAAACATGCCGTGCAGCTGTTCAGCTGTGTGCGTAGGCGTATATTTATGCGGATATGGCTCAATGCCCAATTGGCGCAATTCGGCAAGCTTGCGCGAGCGGTTCTGGAACTCTTCATGCGTTTGATACTCTGGCTTTCCTGACATCAAAGGTCACTCCTTATTTGTTTTTTTCAATCTGGGTGTGGGGCAAAGCGTAACTGCGCACATAGTCCAGGCGGGCATAGACGTATAGGGTTGAGAGCACAATCGCCGCTCCATAAATGAAGACATTGAAGTAAAAATTAAAGGTTTTGAATTCGCCTTTTCTAAACTTGGCAATCCATGCGGTCATCTTCCCCCCTGCTTTTTAGGTTTTTAGGCTGTGTTCACCTGCAAATTTAAACGCAAAGACGCAAAGGCGCAAAGAGGCTGAGCAAAATGTAAAGTTTCTATTCCTTTGCCTCTAATTTAAAAAATTAAACACAAAGAAACACACAAAGGACANNTGTCCTTTGTGTGTTTCTTTGTGTTAAGAATTTATAAATTCGATTCCGCAAGGAATGGACTCTATTTCCCTATTTTCTTTGCGCCTTTGCGTTTAAATTGTTCTTTTTTCGACCTCGAGCTTTAGAGGGCTCGTCCCACCAAATCGTAATCGGCAAAGTCGGTAATCTCCACTTGGTAGATCTTGCCAAAAGCCTTAACTTTGCGGGCGTCGTTGATGATCACCTGCCCATCGATATCTGGGCACTGTCCATAGTGCCGGCCGCGCATCAGCAGTTTTGACTCGGGGTGATAGCCTTCGATGACCACGGGTATGGTTTTTCCCAGCATAGCAGTATTTTTCTTCTTTACCATCTTTTTTTGCACTTGCATTAGCCGATGAAAGCGTTTTTCCTTGACCTCTTCGCTGATTTGATCTGGCAAATCATAGGCGTGGGATTGTGGTTCACGCGAAAACTTGAATATGCCCACATTGTCCAAGGGGTGTTTTTTCAAAAATTCCACGAGTTCTTCAAATTGCTCTTCGGTTTCCCCCGGGAAGCCGACGATGAAGTCCGTGGACAGGCACAGGTCTTCTGAGCGCTCACCCAGGTAGCCCAGCCGCTCCAGGTACTGNNCGGTTTCCCCCGGGAAGCCGACGATCAGGCTGGTGCGGATAAACATTTCGGGTATTTCCGCTCTTATCTTGGAGATTGTGCGAAGGATATCTTCTCTGGAAGTGGTCCGGCGCATAGCCTTGAGCATAGCATCATTGATATGCTGGATGGGCATGTCGAGATAAGGGCAGATCCTCTTGTCTTTTTTAATCAGTGCTAGAATGTCATCAGAAATTTCGTCCGGATAGAGGTAAAGGAGGCGCAGCCAGAAGTCTTTGGGGGTGTCTAAAATCTTGTTTAGCAGCTGCAATAGCCCGGCGCTCTTCTTGGCCCCTTTGTCTTTGCCGTAATCGCCCAAGTCTTGCGCGATGAGGATGACTTCGTGTACACCTTGGTCGAGCAGCAGGTGGAATTCTTTGAGGATCTGTTCCTCGCTTTTGCTTTTCAAAGGACCTTTAATGGCTGGGATAATGCAATAGGAGCACCGTTTTCGGCACCCTTCGGCGATCTTCAAATATGCATAGTGCTTGGGAGTAGACAGTTGTCTGGGCACTTCTCCAGCTTCCAGGTAGCTTCTGGCAGAGGTGATCATATGTCCTTGTTGGGTCGACTGCACGGCAGTTAGAATGCCTTCTACATCGCCAGAGCCGAGCAAGTAATCGATACCGGGAAAGCGCTTATTCAGTTCTTCGCTATGCGTTTGCACCATGCATCCGGTGACAATGAGCTTGGCCCCCGCCTTTTTGGTGGCTAGTGTTTCGATTACCGTATCGGTGGATTCTTTGCGGGAAATTTCGAGAAAGCCGCAAGTGTTGATCACGATATAGTCAGCTTCTTGCAGATCCTGGGCAACTTCATAGCCAGCTCTCAAAAGGATTCCCAGCATCACCTCGCTATCGACGAGATTGCGCGGACAGCCTAGGCTGATAAACTGAATTTTATTGCCTTCGCGTGAAAACTGAATGTTCCCCGTGCTGGGCTCCGCGACAGCTGCAGGCTTTGACGTGAGGGAAACCGCTCCGCTAGAGACTGCACAACCAGAAGGGGCATCAGCTTGAGTTTCTTTAGTTTCTTTAAATATGCGTAACATGAACACAATCTCCAATAAAATGTGACAATACAAAAATGTGGCTCTGGCCACAGGCATTTAGTCAATCATTATACACAAAGCGCACTTTTTTTACACTCGCCTTTATCTGGACTTTTGACATTTTGGAGCCATGCCAAGCGGATTAGGGCAGAAAATCGGAAATTCGGGCACGGGCACGGGCGCGGGCACGTTCACGAAAATGGGAAACTTGGGTGATTATCTGGTTTGGATTTGCAAACCTTTGTGTGAAAGCTGAGGATGGTTATTTATCCAGGAAAAGCATTTTTTTCCCAAGCGCATGGTGGCATGTACGACTTTACCTTCGACAATGAAGGGCGTGGGGGCCGTGTTGAGCCTTACCCATTTTTGTATCCTGCGAAACAGGGCCGTATTGGGAAATTGATCCCCTTCGCTTACATTTTCCACTTGCATAGAGCTATGGTTTTGGAAGATTTGGGGATAGGAAAACTGAATACCCCAAGTGAGGCTATTGGAGCCAAAAACCATTGGGCGGAATTTGCCATCAACTGATGAGTAGTCCAGATTATGTGCTTGGAGTTGGACTACAGGTTTGCAAATGCGCACCACGCGCTGGGCTTCCCCGATGGCAATGGCATACAATGCGTCCGGCACCGTGGTCCAAACGCTTGAGAAATAGTGGCGATAGTTCGCACTGTCTGGCAAGACCCCAGTTTTGATATTTTGAATATAGGCATCGTAGCACTCCAAGAAACGGGAGGGGGAAACGCTCTCTTCCCCCGCCTGGCACACACAGCTCACAAGGTATGTAGATACGTGCAAAGGGGCCACATCGGCTAATAAACAGGCCATTTCCTGTGTATCGATGAGCAGCTGTGTGCACAGCCATTTCGAAGCTTGATAGGGTTTTTGCAAAGCGGCTTGAGATTGAGGCAGTACGAGTAAATCAGATGGCATGACTTAGGCCTTCTTTTTTTTGGGATGGCTAGCCGTAGAGGCAAAACTTGTGGAGATAAAAAGCCAGGCAATCCCCATGCAAATGGAGGCGTCAGCGACATTAAATACAGGATAATCGTATCCCCAAAAAACGAAGTGGAACATATCGACCACATGTCCATATAGGAAGAAATCGATTACGTTTCCAGTGGCACCCGCTAATACGAGTATGAGCGGGATTTCCCATTGCTTGTGATGGTTCAGCAAAAATAAATATATGCAAAGCGCGGCGATGAGGCCAATGCGCAGCCACAGCAGCTGTTCTTGATAGTCCGCAAAAAAACCCCAGGCCGCACCTTTGTTTGTGTGGTATACGATGGAAAATTCAATGCCCATGAAGTTTTTGAAAACACCTATTCCTCCATACGGATACCAAGCAAAAGCGTTTTTCATTACAGGGATGAATTGATTGACCCACAACTTGCTAACAAAATCGAGAGATAAGACTATCAGGCCCAAACACAAAGGGGCCAGGCGGACTAAAGTAAATGGACTAGCACTCGACATAACAA
Source organism: Parachlamydiaceae bacterium (assembly GCA_003164155.1). Taxonomy (GTDB): domain Bacteria; phylum Chlamydiota; class Chlamydiia; order Chlamydiales; family Parachlamydiaceae; genus BOG-1457. Next base: position 5,066 of record PLSG01000577.1, read on the forward strand.
AAATACCCTCTGAACGTAGCTGGTCAGATCTCATTGTGGAACCAAGATGGATCTGACCTAAAATTTCTAGATAGCGAATACGCGCCTATAAAATCACCCATCACCAGGCATATCTTTAGATGAGGCCTTTCTCGAATTTTTCTTGGGCTTTGACTGTCATGGTGGCATAAGGCACGGCTTCTAGCCTGGCTCTTGGGATTTCCTCGCCGGTGATATCGCAGATGCCGTAAGTGTTATCTTCGACCTTCTCTAGGGCTCTATCGATCTGGCGCAGCATACTATATTCGGCGCTAGTGACTTCCAAGCTGATAGTTCGGTCAAAGTCGTCAGTCCCCTGATCGGCTTGATGCTGGGAGTAGCCCGTGGCTTCATCGGGGGTTTTAACTTCAGCGGTTGTGCCTTGTAGTGAATGTGTTAGGCGCGCACGCATAGCTTCTAAGCGCTCTTTAAACTTGGCAACTTCAGCTTTTTTCAACGTCATTGTCTCACTCCTTAACTTAATGATATAACATATCTCATAAAATACATTTTAGTTCAAATCAGTGGTCTTTAGGCTGTATGGATTTTATGGCCTCCATGAGCTCATCGATATCTTTGAAACGGCGGTATACACAAGCGAAGCGGATATAGGCAATGGCATCTAGGACCAGCAGGCGTTGCATTACAATATTTCCCAATTCCTTGGTGCTGATTTCGCGCTGCTTCCTCAGCTTTATATCAGAGGTGATCTCTGCCGCCAAGCTGGTGACTTGCTCGCGGCTGATCCCCGTATGTCGGCAAGCGGCATCTAGACCATTGATGAGCTTTTGCTGCTGAAAGTCTTCATACTTGCCATCGCGCTTTTGCACTTGGACATTTAACTCAATGGTTTCAAAGGTGGTAAAGCGCATCGCGCACTTCTGACATTCGCGCCTTCGCTTGATGGCGTTGACTTCAAAAAAATCGCGCGAGTCGACCACTTTCAAATCATCATTTTGACAACACGGGCACCTCATAGCTACGTCCTTATACAAGTCGCATAAAATATACAATTACCTTAATTCTGTCGACAGAAAAATAAATTCATTATGGCAAGGCGGCGGTTTCAACACCACATATTTATATGCTAGATGCTCCGATTTCTTGGATTTGGGGTATTTCACTCACTCAAATTAGGGAAATTAAACGCAAAGGCAGAAAGAGAACAAGTGCGTAGCGTCAAAAAAAGTCTAGTCAGATGAATTCAGGGAATGTTAAAAGGGACAAAAGGGACAAAAAAGGCGCCTCTACTCTTATGTCCTTTATGTCCCTTTGGTCCCTTTCCTCCTTTTTGTCCCTTTCCTAAATTTATGATGGTCGAAAAAGGAAAATATAAAGCGCTAAAAACAAAGGATTTAACATGAAAACGAATTCCCTTAACCGGTTGTACAGAGCCTTTGGTTCGCTTCTGCTTGCGGCAACTTTTGCGGCCGTACCCCTTCAGGCTGAAATCGTCAAGGCCATGGTGACGTGGGAAAGTATTATGTGCAATAAAGATTACTGCCAAGGGCGCTTGCATCAATTATTTTCACAAATTGGCAGCGTAGCCGATGTCAATTTCAACGGCCAATCTGGAAAAGCTACCCTCTATTGGAAGCCCAATTTTAAGTTTGATCTCAATGCCATCAATTACTCCATGCATGGTCTGGGGCTAGCGAGTGGCGTAGATAATATTTCGGTCAAGGTGCGCGGCGTGATCATCCACGACAGCAGCTCCGTCACCATTCAGTCTATTGGCGATAACACCCGTTTCATGCTGCTGAGTCCGACAAAGCCCACCAGAAACCGGGTGAATGAAGAATACAACGTCATGTCACATGTACTAGATCCGCAAGTGCGCCAACAGCTGATTGACGCTGAAAGCAACTTTCAACTAGTAACTGTAGAAGGTCCGCTTTTTGATATCGAGCGCTCCCCTTTGAAAATAATCATTTCGAATGTATCTGTGCAAGCTAGAGACTGAAGGTCTTATTTATAGGTGACAACTTTTGAGCGATGCTTGCCCGAGCTGCATTCATTTGCAGCTTCTTCTTCACACTGCTCATCGATAATGTTTTGCGCTCCTTGGAGCAGATAAGAGGCTAAGGAAGCATCTCCTTCATAGGTCATTTCCACGTGCATATTTCCATCTTCAGAGGGCTTTTCGCAGGTTATCAGAACGTAGCAGGCATGATTTTTTGATAGTTCCTTCTTCACACTTTTGCTCATCTTGTTCGTCATTGCCCGCTCTCCTGGTTAATCCTTAAGAACATCTTGAGATTATCTGCCCCGCATTTGGCCACATTATCCGATGGATTGATTTATTACAACCTGCGACTTAAGTATGCCGGCAGGATAAGTAAAAAAACATTTGTCAAACCGGCATTTATTAGCTAGACTGCAATCTGCGCCCCCAAGGGGTAAGGATCTGGGAGGCAAACACAAATATAGGTAAAGCGTGGAAGATGCATTCAAATACCTCGAAAATATTTCACTTAGTCAAAAAAAAATGGTGGCTTTGGTTGAAGAGTGGGGAAATATCAATTCGGGATCCCAAAATTGCGAGGGATTGCACAGTATGTGTCAAGCACTTGGCAAAGCCTTCAGCACATTTGAAGGGCCAGTGGAAGAGATTGCCGTTCCTTGGCGCAAAATGCACACTGGAACTTGCCATGGCAAAACCGCCTGCCAGCCCAAAGCTTTGGCCTTGAAAATTCGCCCTGAAGCACCTATACAGGTCTTTTTGGGAGGGCATATGGACACCGTATTTCCTAAAGAAAGCTCCTTCCAGAAGGTCACCTACCTCAACAACAATACGATGCAAGGACCCGGCGTTTCCGATATGAAAAGCGGCCTGGTGATTATGCTGCATGCTTTGCAGGCCTTCGAACAGACGCCCTGGGCGCGAGAGATTGGCTGGGAAGTGCTCATCACTCCCGATGAAGAGACCGGATCGATTGGGTCGGCGCAGCTTTTAAAAGAGCGCGCCAAGCGCAACCATGTAGGGCTGATTTTTGAACCGGCCTATGCCGACGGCTCATACGTCAGCGCGCGCAAAGGCTCGATAAATTATACCTTGGTGGTACATGGAAAAGCGGCGCATGCCGGCCGCGATTTCCATCTTGGCCGCAGCGCCATCTATGCCTTGGCGCATTTCGTCCACCTTCTAGAAGCTGTCAATTGCCCAGAGAAAGGGATTACGGTAAATGTCGGCCGCATAGAGGGGGGCGTGGCATCCAACATAGTTCCGGAACTTGCCCTTTGCCATTTTAATGTACGCATGGGCGTGATCGATGACGTGGAGCACTTGCGCCAAAATATTGTGGAACTAGTCGAGGCGTGCCAAAAGCGCGAGGGGATCAAAATGGAGTTAATTGAAAATGTCATGCGCCCTCCCAAGCCATTTGACAGTGCTACCCAAAATTTATTTGAGCAGATGAAAAAATGCGCCTGCAGCCTGCATCAGCCTTTTAAATGGCAAGCCAGCGGGGGAGTCAGCGATGGCAACTTGATGGCCGCTGCCGGACTGCCCAACATCGACACCTTAGGGGGGATAGGGGGGAACTTAC
>PLSG01000176.1 GCA_003164155.1 Parachlamydiaceae bacterium
GTAGAGGCCATAGCTACATAGATCTGGTTTTCAATAGCGCGAGCTTGAGCGCAGTAGCGCACCCTGCAATATGCTTGCCGTTCATCTGTACAAGAAGGCACGAAGAGAATTTCAGCGCCAGCTTCCGCCATCACGCGAGCGGCTTCTGGAAATTCCACATCATAACAAACCAAAATAGCAATTTTTCCAAAATCTGTATGATAGACATAGAAGCCATGCCCGCGGTTCATCTGATAAAGATTCTTTTCAGTAGGCGTCAGATGGACTTTCTTCTGCCGGAACACGCGACCATGGGGTGTAAAAAGATGTGCCGCGTTGAATAGTTCGCCCCGCTCGACAACGGGATGCGTTCCCGCTACTATGTAGAGATTGTAATGCGTGGCCAGGCGCTTGAAAAGGGCATCGTATTCCCCTGTGAGCTGCGCCAAAATGCGCACGGCGCGTCCTGGGGAGGATTCGCGCAAGTAACTCAGCAGTTGCATTGTGAACAATTCGGGAAACAGCACAAATTGGCTATTGTAATCTTTAGCGCTATGCACAAAAAATTCGACTTGATTGCCAAATTCTTCAAAAGAGTTGATATGGCGCAGCATATACTGCAAAGTGGCAATCCGCACTCTGCGGGGGCGGGGGCGTTCTTTAGGGATTTCTTTTCCCCGTTCTGCCAACGCAATATGCTCTTCCCGTTCACGCAAACTTACATCCATGACATACTCGGGATTGAGCCACTCCAGCAAAGTCGCAAAGCCTTGCGATTCCCTATCTGTCAGATATTCTGGTACAATATCCAAAACCACAAACCCATTCCTGAGCTGAAAGCTTAAAGTGGGGTCCTTCCGCTTGCCTTGAATTACCTCAATCACATATTGCTTGGGAGACATCACAGCGCTGAATTTGTCATATCCAGGAATCCGCCCACCGGTCAGCATGCGCTTTAAACCTTTGCTCTTTACCAGCCTTTTGCGCTGCTCATATAGAAGCGTTCCTATGCCTTGCCGACGGGCTTGAGGATCGACGCACATATCTGCGCCGTATAAGGTTTTGCCCAGAGGGTTATGGGTGCTGAAAGTCCCATGCCCGGTGATTGACGCCCAACGGGCAGACTCGGCATAATCATCCCAATCGATGATCAGGGAGCTGGCTGAACCGACGATTCGATTGGCACGATCGACAGCTACAAATTGCCCTTCAGAAAAGATGGCAAGATGATTCACCAGATCTTCACTCCTCCAAACTGGCATCTCGGGAAAGGCGCGCTTTTGCAAGTCCACCACAGCTGGGAAATCCACCTGTGTCATTTGTCTAATTTCAATGGATGGCTTGTTTTCCATAAATTTTCACCCTTATGATGCATCTCTTGTCAAATTTATTATATCACAAAAGCGAGAAACTTAAATAATAATTAGAACAATTCATTCACTCAGGGCAATGGCATGATGAAATTTATATGTGATTTGCGAGCATGGTTCAAAGTTGAGAGTTGGGCTGCACGCCACAAATTGGCCGCAAAAGAGCGCAAAGCGCACAAAAAAAGAATGAATTTTTGGTGTTCGCTCAACATTTTTCTCATCCGCTTTGTGTCTTTGCGAAAAAATTTCCCTAAATTCGCTGACAGAAATAAGGTGAACACAGCCTCTTTTCCCTCGCTTTGCCGACCAAAATGAGAAACCAAACAACATAAATCATGCAAAATTCAAAAGTTATGCATTTATGCTAACGTGTCCCCGAACAGGGCCCAGATAGCTGTTTCACAGTGGGGAAAGGCCGCATTCCAGTGTTATTTTCAAGCTTCAAATTTCCAAATACGTCGACGCACTAGCAACTTGGGATAGTACATAAACTCCAGAATATGATATAAGTATAACGTCTAGAACTTTACAGAAGGTGATCCTCTTATACAAAAAAGACAAAAGTTTTAACACATACGTTTCAAGCATAGAGAGCTACGCAAGCACTTTGAGACCACGCATGAATTTAATTTGTTGGGTTTTTCTATTCCTTCCCAAAGCTCCTGTGTATTTTTGCTAAACGTGCCTGTGTAATACTTAATGCTCAAAGCATGGTTTGCGTTGGCAAAACCAACTAAACCACGCTGTTAAATTTTTCTAAAAATGAGAGCATCTTTTCTGTTTGCGTTCTGGGAAAACAAAATCCAACATGGAGAATCGTATGAAGAAAATATTCGTGGGCAATTTGGCTTGGGAAGCCAATGAAGAGGTTCTAAGACCTCTATTCGAGGCCTACGGGAAAGTTGCAAAAATTAACGTCGTGCAAGATCAAGCCACAGGCAGATCGCGCGGTTTTGGTTTCGTTGAAATGGAATCAGCTGATGCAGCAGCACAAGCTATTGCCGGCCTCAACGACAAACCTATCTCAGGTCGCAATCTACGCGTCAGCCTAGCTCAAGAACGCACAGAGCGCTCAGATCGCGGTGACAGTTTCAGAGGCGGAAGAGAAGGCGGCAGCGGACGCGGTGGCGATCGTGATTATCGCGGCGGCGGTGGCGGCGGCGGAT
>PLSG01000401.1 GCA_003164155.1 Parachlamydiaceae bacterium
TTTGCCCGGATCGGCCACGCCAAACCAGCTACAATATAGCACCACGCCCAAGGCAAGCGCCACTGTGCAGGGCACAAACCAGCGCACAATGGGATCGACCATGCGCACATAGGGAGACTTATGCCCCATTTCCTTTTCCACTACGGCGATGATCTTATGCAGCAGCGAACTTTCGGTCGATCCCGTAATTTTGCAGGCCATCCAGCCGTGCTGCAAAATGGCCCCTCCGATCACTGGGCTGCCCACTTCTTTAACCACCGGGATCGCTTCGCCAGTCATCAATGACTCATCGCACGATCCCTTGCCCTCCACCACTTCGCCATCGGTGGCAATCTTTTCGCCGGTCAAAGTGATGAATATATCTCCTGGTTGAAGATCTTTTAGAGCGGCGAATTTGTAAGAGCCATCAGGCAGCCTCTGACGGCCCCTACGGGGGATAGCCCGGTGCATGCGCAAAAGGGAATCTTTGGCTGAGAATTTAGCTTTGGACTCCATGATCTTCCCCAGCAGAACAAAGACAATAATCACAGACATAGAATCAAAATAGACCCGTTGCGAGCCTGTGAGCATTTCATAAACCGACAAACCAAAAGCTGCCCCTACGCCCATCACCACCAGCATTTCCATGCCAAAAAAACCCCAAAGCAAACCCACCCAAAAGCGGCGAAAGATAGGCCATGCACTATAAGTCAAAATGGGCAGCGAAGCCGCAAGCGAAAGCCAGCTGAACATGCTGGCATATCCTTGGATATCTACATCGAAATAGCTGGCATATATGGGATAGGCAAACATCATGATGTTGAGCGAAAAGAAGGCCGCCACGATAAATCGCAGATTGAGCGAAAAATTATGGGCGCGCTTGTCGAGATTATCCAGAGAATCGGGGCGATAGCCCAACGAAGCGATCAGCTGCAAGATCTTGTCTTTAGATATATGGCGGGGGGCAAATTCAATCGAGGCTAGATCTGTAGCGTAATCGACCACGCATTGCAATATCCCCTTTTCCTGAAATAATACCAGCTGAATGACCTCGGCACATGAAGGGCACCACATATCGTGGATTTCCAGATGCAGCTTTTGCACCTCTTCGTGGCTGCTGGCTTGGCTTTTATTTAGCCGTATCTTTTCTAAAATTGCGGGATTGGAGATAAGGCCCGCTTTGACCGCACCTTGAAAAAGGGGATGGGCTTGGCAGTTAGCCAGCTCTTGTCTGGCCGACAAAACCATAAAAACTGCATGACATCCCATGCAGCAGAAGGCATGGTCGCCTTCCATCACAGGTTGGCGGGGGAGCGCCGCCGCGCATAGCACGCAATCGGATAATGCCGTCATGATTTACCGCTGGAATTGAGCTGCAAAAAAACGCAAAGAACGCAGAGAACTTGCGTTAATCGGCCTTATTCACCTTTTCGGTCNNCGACCGGGAAGGTGAATAAGGCCCGTTAATCAGGACCTAAATTAACAGGCAGCGCAATTACTTGCCAGCACGACTATTGGGCAAGTCCAGATCCTAAGGCCCAAAAAGTGTATTGCCAACCAAAACTCATCCATGGTATTTTGAGAAGTATTTTGGGGTGCTGTTTACCTTTTCCAAATTTAAAAGAGGTTTGTTATGACCGTTTTTTTAATGCTCCCCGAGCCTACCGATCGCATATCACATGCAGATTACACCACGCATTTTAAGCAATTAACGACATTGAATCAAGACTTGTTGAAACAAGAGCATCGCCGAGATTTCCTGCTGGCTACAGTCGGCGAAGCCTTTAAATGGATCAAAGATTTTAAAGCCCAAAGTACCAAAATGGAAGAGGCTCTCGCAACCATCAAAAGCAAAGTCTCAGCTTTGTCCACCTCCTCAAATTCAGAAAAGCCAGTCCCACCCCTAGAAACAAGCTTGTCCCCCACCGTATTTTTAGATCTCGACAGTGGCGACATGTCTGCGCTCTACCATCGGCATTGGACGATTCTGGCAGACGCCCTAAAACCAGAAAACAACGCCATATGCAAGTATTCTGAATTTACCCAGGGCCTCATTTTGACGGCTGAAAAATTCCTCAGTAAACGCCAAACGCGTTTGACTTATTTGGAGTATCTGGCAAATAGGATTGCCTATTTCTGCTGCGAGCAGGCAACAAGTTTAAATAAACCAAAAAAAGCCTTGTCAGAATCAGAAGTTTTTAACGCAGATTTGCTTTCTTTAAAGAAAAGCCGCAAGAAAATTGAATTAATCAACAATTTATTTCGCACTAATTGCAATATTGATTTAAAACAATCCATAGATAATTTTACAGACTCAAGCTTAAAAAAGCGTCGCCTAATACGCTTTTTTTCGACAATAGCTAACCTGCAAAATCCAGATAAATTATCAGTGGAAAAAATAGCTCTTTTAAATGATTCCCTAGAATCCGCACAATGGAGTATTAGAAATTACATGATATCTTATAGCTCTGTAATAAACAATCTCATAAGCCTCACCAAAAGTTATGCGAAAATCCATCAGAAAAAGGCTAGTACAAACTCCATTTTCCACAGTCAGTTAGTTACATACTTTTCACGTATGTGTCAACTACAGACCATCCTTTTCAAAAATGAAAGCTATCTGGTTAGATTGGGGTTCAAGGCTCATATAGAGGACCAGTTTTCGATATTTGCTCAATACGAGAAGCTCATGTGCAGCATCCTCTAAATATTTTAGAGTATTTTAGAGCAAGTGGCTTTCCAGCAGCCGATTCAATACCTCGTACCAGGGCTTTTGTCGGTCAACTTGTGCTGGTACCGTGGTGGGACTAATCAGCTGTCTTTCAGAGAAATCGCCTTTCGATGTGGCAAGATTGGCGTCAAGCTCATTTTCATAGGGGAAATAAGCTGCAAAGCCTTGCACTATTTCGCCTAAATCTTTAGGGATTTGATGGCTTATTTTCAATATAACCATCGCTCGTTCGGACACAGCCGCGGCGGAAACTTCCAACTTTCGGAACTCAGCGGATGCTTCCAAACACACCACAAGGGTAGTATAAGTGATTGGGGAGCTCCCTAGAACGCTTGGAAGTCCAAAGGGCTCGTTGTATGCTTTTTGCGCCCCTAGAATGGATAGACTACAATAGCCACTCACTTTGGAATAGTTAATCACTCTAATGTTGGCCTTTGGCACGCGCAGCGTCAATGCTGCTCCGAGAGATTCCACAGGCACTTGTGGCCAAAACCTCGGCATGCCACTGATGGATCTGTTCGTCATCCTCGGATCAACACCTAGGGCAGCTAGGATCGCCACTTCAGGATTATGTTCCAATGCACTTTGCCATCTGATTCCGGTTTGCGCATCGATCTGCCTGTATTGGACAATAATACCCGCCTGCATCTCTTTTTCTACGCGCTCCAAGTGCAGCTTAAAATTCTTGATGGGATCTGAATTGCACAATTTATTAAAAAGACATTTAATTTTTTGCATCTTACCCCGAGGAACAAGAGCTCCATCTGCAATTAATTTTCTCAGGGCAAAGGCTGTTCTTCCAGACGTGCATGATCTAGACAGATCTTCAGCACTAATAGGCTGCTGGATTAGTTTGAGAGCAGCTGCATAACAAGGATCTTGGCGGATTTTAGTTTGAAAAGAATTTTCGAAATTACTTTCAGCATGGCAGGCAGGGGGACTACCTCGTAGCACAGGTGTGAATGCTGTCATTATTTATCCTTTATTTTTAGAGAGAAATCAACTATGTAATTATCAAACACATATTCGGCTGCTAATTAAACACTTCACAAAATTATACAAAATAAATATTAAAAAAGCAACGCAATTAACTATAAAGCACTTACAATAAAACAAAATAACTCTGTCTTACCCTTATATAAATGCAAGGAATGCGCCGGAATCATAGATATCAATGCGCGTTTACTGGCAAGTACACTGTCACAGGGAAAAACTTTAGGTCAGTTGAGTAGCGCGCTTGCCTATCCTTCCCATCTTTTTTCCCATCCTTTCCATCCTGTAAAATTTTCAGGATGGGAAGGAAGGAGAACGGTTAAGATAGCCAAAAAGGTGAATGAGACCGATCGATCTTAGCCGGCAGCAGCGACCTGCGTTTCGGCATAATTTCGGCCATAAACCGCCATACGCCAGCTGGCGAGGAGTGAAAAGGAGCAACCGAGCAACAGGATCACCGTAGGACTAGAAGCGGCCAGCAGTAACGCGCCAATGGCCGGCGTCACACAGGCGCGCAAACCTATCATAGCTATATTGACGCTGCTATAGGTGGAGCTATCTTCACCCTTGGAAAAAAGCGGACCAGACAAATGCCAACTAAGCTCGCTGCCGGCCTGCATCACCCCATAGCTTAGGTAGGCCAAGTAGACACAGATGATGTGAAACTGCGCTGCGATCAGCAGCAAGGGAAACAGACTGGCCAGCAAAGTGACCGCACTGCAAAAGCGAAAAATGCTCACCCGGTGTAGCCATTTTACCCACAAAGGAGAAGTAGCAGCAAAGGCGATGCCTTTGCAGAATATAAAAGCCGCAGATAGCTCTTTGTAGGAAAGCTGGAGCACATCGACGAAAAAAACCGGCAAAGCCGGCTGCACGACGATCAATCCAAACCCACCCAGCATAAAACCCCAAAGGAAACGGGCAAAATCTGGTCTGGCGCGCACCAGGCGCCAGGCACTTATCCAGGGCTGCAGAACTGTCTGCGAAAAAGTTGGGCCAAGCGGTGGAGCAGTCTCCTCCAGCGGGGCATTCTCTAAACTTTTTTTTGAGGGAATTTCGATCAGCCTCTGAAACCACACCGCCAAAATATTGCACATCGCCGTACACGTAAAGATCCAACGCCAAATATGCGGATGATCGTCCATTAGCCACCCCACAAACAGCGCCAAAATGCCCCCTCCCAGATAAGAAATAGTGGCGCCGCGCGAGACAATCTTTTTATTCAATTCTTGAGGAAGTGTAAGCCTTAAGATTTCCATCCATGCGGGCATGGCTCCTCGGGACAGCATCATATAAAAGGCCGCGGAAAGGACAATATACCAAGCATTTTGGATGAAGGGGAAGAATAGAAAAGGGATGTTTCCCAACACACACGCCCAAATGACATTGGGCTTTAGCCTATCGCGCCGGCTATCCACATAGGCGCTCCAGTAAACCGAAAAGATAGACACCAGCGGACGCAGCATGAGGAAAACGGTAATTTGCACAGGCGTGGCATGCAGGTCTTTGTATAGGATAAATAGCAACAAGGTGATCATAGCCCAAAAAGGGGTATTCAAAATACTTGTCCACGTGTAAGCTAGTAGTGTCCTATGCACTTGCTGATGGGGAAAGTTTATATTTTTATCCATGCCATATTCCACATAAGGATAGCTAGCTTTCACCATAAATACGAAAAATTTGGCTCTAAGAATACGAGCTAGCCAGTTTCATGTCAATCGTTTATCACAAGGTACTTAATGGTGCAAAATAACACAAACAATAAAACTGGAAAGCCCAGGTTTTACCGCTCTAGCCCAGAGTTAACCCTTAGGCGGCAGTATGTCGCGCTTTAGCAAGGAAAGCCTGGAAACGCTGCGGCAGCGGATCGATCTGGTAGATGTGCTATCGTCCCACCTCGACCTCAAGCGCACGGGCGCCGCATACAAAACCCTTTGCCCCTTCCACGATGAAAAAAGCCCCTCTTTTACCATACAAAAAGGGGATACCCACTACCATTGTTTTGGATGCGGAGCGCACGGCGATGCCATCCAATTTTTGATGCAGCACGTCAAATTGAATTTCTTTGAAGCCGTGGAAAATCTGGCGCGCCACTTTCATGTCCCCTTAGAAATCATTGAAAATGAAGGTGAAGCCAAGGGCCCCGACAAAAACCTCCTAAAAAAGGCCTTAGAAACGGCCTGTCAGCTTTATCACTTTCTGCTGCTGCATACCGCCGAAGGACACGCCGCCTTAAACTACCTATATGGTAGGGGGATGGAGCTGAGCTTCATCTTGAATTTTCAGCTAGGATGGGCCTCCAAGAGTTCAGCCCTTTTCCGTCCCTACATGCATGCACAAGGCTTCTCAGACCAGACGCTCATCGAAGCTGGACTCTTGCATGAATCGACAAAAAGAGACTTCTTCAACGAACGGATCACCATCCCCATACGAAACGGCCCTGGCAACGTGATTGGCTTCTCGGCACGCAAAATTAAAGAAGAAACCTTTGGAGGCAAATACATCAACACCCCCGAAACGGCACTATTTAAGAAGTCCAAAGTTCTCTTCGGCTTGAATTTTTGCCGCCGGCGCATCGCCAAAGAGCGCAAAGCCATCGTCGTAGAAGGGCAAATAGATGCACTCAGCCTTATCCAAGCGGGATTCAATCTCACCGTAGCTGGTCAAGGAACCGCTTTTGGTGAAGGGCACGTAAAAGATCTGGCAACTTTGGGCATCAACCATGTATTTTTAGCGCTAGATGCCGATAAAGCTGGGCAAGAAGCCTGTGGCAAAATCGGCAATCTCTTCCAAAAGGAAGGCATCGAAGTCAGCGTGGTGCCCCTGCCTGCAGGCAGCGATCCCGACAGCGTGCTCAAAGAAAAAGGTCCCGAAGGATTTAACGACCTGATGAGCAAAAGCATCGACTATATCACCTTCTTAGTGTCGCACCATGCCAAGCAGCTTAGCCTTTCTTCGCCGGCTGGAAAAAACGAACTTGTCCAAAACATCTCTAAACAAATCAGGCAATGGGACAACGAGCTAATGGTACACGAAAGCCTGCGCAAGCTCGCCGAAGTAGCCCAAGTTCCAGAAAGCATGCTAGGCGTGGGGCAAACCCAAATCACCTCTATCTACGTCAAACAGTCTGACTTTGCGGGAAATGAAGGCATCGACCCCAACAGAATTCTCGAATCCGACCTGTTGCGCTGGCTGGTCGTTATGACCGAGGAACAGCCCGCGATCATGCGCTTAACCCTTTTAAATATCGTGGGAGAAGACTTTCGCGATCCCCTCTGCCGCCATTTTTACACGCAATTCTGCGAAGCATTCAGCCAAAATCGACCGCTCGATTTGCTCTCTTTAGCTAGCTATATGGACACAAAAGAAGCGCAGGAGCTGCTTGGCGAACTGCTCAAGAAGAAAATTAAGAAAGAGCGCGCCTTGGAAAATATCGAAGAGACCATCCAAAAAATGCTTGTGCGCAACTGGATGGAAAAAAGAGAGGCCGTGCGCGCTCAGCTATCTAGTGGACAACGCTCCGATGATGAAGCCATGGAATTTGCCAAGCAATTCGTCCAACTCAACCGAACTCCTCCCATTGTAAAAAAGGAAACATAGCTCTGCTCCCTGCCAGCGATCTCCCCTATCCTTCCCATCCAAATTTTCAGAATAGGCAAGGATAGGGTTATCCTTTCCTGCAACGTATTTTAAAATTTTTATCGCAAAGAAACACACTGAGGACGCAAAGGACGCAAAGAAGGAAATCATAAATATTTAATTGGGACTGTAATTTTCCCTCTGCCTAGAGAACAGAAATCCACTTTCTAAAAATTTTCAGAATAACCGATATTTTTTTTGCATTCTTTGCGTCCTTTGCGATCTCTATGTGTTTCTTTGCGTTAAATCCTAAATTCCTAAATTCGCTGACCCAAGGTTTTCTATTAATTTAACATTTTAGCTTTCTTCTATATGCCATTTATCCTATAAAGATAAAAGTGCAGAGAAGCCATAACCTATTCCGCTAGCAGGATCTTTTCATAAAAAAAAGATTCCACACACATTCCTTCAGCGAACATATTTGCGCACGCATACTTATGCCTGATAAGGCATAATAAATGCTCTAAAATTTAAAAAGGAAGTTCTGCACATAGCATGTAAAATAATTATTATAACAAAACCAGGAGAAAAAAATGTCTATATCCCTTGTTCCAACCCACGATGCCGTACCCGCTGCTGAAGCCACACCTCCACCTACCAACCTACATTGCTTTTTATGCACACAAAACATCGAAACAGAGAACCGAGCCCTACAATTAACCTGCTCGCACATCTTTCACGAAAAATGCCTAGCAGCAATTCAACGCCATGGAAATCCACTCCACTGTCTTATCTGCGAAAACACGGTGCACTTCGACACTCAAAAAATAGAAAAAATTCGGGTGAAGGGACTTGGTAAAAAAAGAAATTCCTCGCCTTATAGCGAAAGTGAGGCAAAAGACGCCTCGCTGCCCACGAGTGAAAAAAAGAAATAGGCATACAGGGGGAGATTAACTCCCCCTTCATTTCAAGGGCAGCCACGTCTTGCGCACGTTCATGCGCTTGTTGATGTGCGCCACCCCCTCCCCCTCGATCAAGCGCTCATCCGACAGTTGAGACGAAGACTGGTTGTATTTTTCCGCATAGCGAATCACTTTGGCCTGTATTCTCTGGATTTTTGACCTCTCTTGCACCGAAAGCTGCTCTTTTCTTTTTACTAGCAGCTTCATCTCCTCCGCGGATGTCCCCATTTTTTGATACACATTTTCATCCCACTTGTGAATGCGCACTAAATCGCGCTGCAAATGCACCAGCATTTTGGCAAGAGCCTTGAGTTTATCGCCTTCGTCCTCTTTTACAAGTAGTTCTGGGGTCTTTTGGGAGTCCAAAACGGCAGCTTCGGCCGCCGCTTTGGCTTGTCCCCAAAGCTTACTCATCTGCATCTTCCTTATGCCTTCAGTAAGTGCATCCTCAACTCTTGTAAAATTAACCTTTCCCATAACCTCTCCTGCGTTAAATTGACAATACACAAAACATTCTTCACTTCCCATCTATATTTTAACACGCTAAAATAAAACTTACAAACAGATAGACAACCGCAGAGCTTTAAGGGAGAGTAGGATGCAAGAATTCAAGGTGGATTTGGCAGTGATTGGATCTGGTCCCGCCGGCCAAAAAGCTGCCATCCAAGGCGCTAAACTCGGCAAAAAGGTCGTGATGATCGAGCAAGATCCCATGCCGGGGGGGGCCTGTCTGTATACGGGGACGATTCCGTCCAAAACGCTGCGCGAAGCTATCTTAGACCTCACCGGATTCCATCAGAAAAGCTTTTACGCCAAAGACTTGGCCATGAAAGATATTTCCATCCAAGAGCTCAATTTCCGCGTAAAAAAAGTGATTGAAGAGGAACGAGGCATCATCCACCGGCAATTTAAAAAGAATCACATTGAAATTGTCGTGGGAACAGCCACCTTCGAAAACCCCAATACGCTAAACATCTACACCTATCAACATGATTTCCTCTGCCGCATCACAGCTGAATACATCATTTTGGCCACCGGTTCAAAACCGCGCAATCCCCTCGATGTGCCGTTTGATCAGGAAGTCATTTTGGATTCGACGACCCTATTGAGCATCGACCGCGTGCCCAATAGCTTTATAGTCCTAGGCGGCGGCATCATAGGTGCCGAATACGCCAGCTTTTTTGCCGCCTTGGGCAAAGATGTCACCGTCGTGGATCG